>RFJF01000468.1 GCA_003695455.1 Chloroflexota bacterium | reverse complement strand
GGGCCAGATTGCCCAAAAATTTGACGTGTCGCTGTTTGATTTAATGGTGGCTAACGGGCTGTCTGACCAGGATTTTATTCAGGTGGGGCAAGTGTTGGAAATCCCGCTGGGCGGCCTGCCGGACGTAACGCCTACGTTCACCCCCGCCCCGGTTTTTACCGATACGCCCCTGCCGTTTGACCCGCCCACGCCCCTGCCGGATGACGCCACCCGCCCGGCAGAGCCGGCAGCCACCGTTGGGCCATCGGCCACGCCCAGTCCCACGGTACCCATTACCCCCACCGAAGGAATTGTGCTGGAGCCGACGCCCATTCCCACCTCCACCCCCGCCCCGGCCGGCGATATCAGCGTGACTATCAGCAACGTGGTTGGGGCAGGCAATCTGGCGCAGGAAACGGTCATCATTTTGAATCAGGGAGCCGGCACCAGCCTGCAGGATTGGCGGCTCGAAGGCTCCTCGCTGGGCAACTTTGTTTTCCCGGACCTGTTCCTGTTTAGTGGCGGCAGCATTCGCATCCACACCGCCGCCGGCCAAAACAGCCCCAGCGATTTGTACCTGGGCCAGGGTGAAGCGGCCTGGCTGCCCGGCGGTTCGGTGAAACTGGTCAACGCCGCCGGCAATGAAGTGTCCCGGTTTGATGTGCCGGCCCAGTAGAGCAATCCTCTAACCGTGCCACAGGGTCCGCGGCATCGCCGTTGGCCCTGTTTTTGTTTGGATTCACCCGCCGGTTCTGGTAACATGTCTGCACCGGTATGCGGAGTGTGCCGGTTCCGTTGGCTCAGCACCGATGATTGAAAATTCCGCAGGTGGCAAGTTGCAGGGGCGTACATTTGTCACTCGTAATTCGCCATTTGCACATTCGATACCTACCGCCTACCGTATTTTCAGGAGATTCATCATGGACAAAGAAATTGTCATGTACGTCCGCAGTTTTTACTGCCCCACCGTGGCCCTGGCCCGCGACGTGCTGAATCGCTACCACATCCCCTACCGGGAAATTGACATTGACGCCGACCCGGAGATGGCCCGCCGTGTTAAAGAGTGGACCAACCACCTCAGCGTACCCACCATTGTGCTTGCCAATCCCGGCGAAGACACCCCCTGCACCGATTTTCTGCCCCGCCCCACGGACCGTTCCATCAAAGGATTTGACCGCGGCCCCATGATTACCGAGCCGAACAACAGGGCGCTGGAAAACTGGCTGCACAAGCACGGTTTTTTGGACAAACCCTACTCGCGCTGAGTAAATTGCAGTTTTTGGGAGGAAACAATGCAGAAAAAATTTCAATTGGGATGGCCGGCGCTTGTAGCGCTGTTGATTTTGGCGTTGGGCGGGGCACTGCCTGCCCAGGCGCAGGAACCCGGCGAGGAAAATTTCATCTTTGTCAATTTCATTGGGCAGGAGTTGTTTCTGGACCTGGATGACGTAACCTACACCGTGCCCGGCACAGACACCGCCCCCAACGGCGGACGGCTGGCACTCACATTGCAACCGGGCCGGCACAAATACGCGGCTAACGTGCCGGGCGTGCAGGGCTCCGCCGGTGAATTCGAGCTGGCGCCGGGCGGGGTGTTTGCCCGGGGCGCGCGCTTTGATGAAACTTCGCCGGTGGTCAGAGACGGCATTCTCATCGAAAAACCGCACACCTACGTGGCGCTGTTCGAACTCGACCTGTCCGTGCCTGCCGCCGAACCCGCGCCGGTGGTGGACGACTGGCAACCCCGCGCCGCCGAAGCCGGCAAATCCGGCCTGGCCTGGATAAACCACACCGGCTACGAACTGACCCTTGACCTCAACGGCCAGATTTTTACCGTGCCGCCCAAATCCACGGAAATCCCGGGGCGGCTGCAAATTGACGTGGCCCCCGGCGTGCTCAACTACACAGCCAGTATTCCATTTGGCAGCGCCAACGGCCAGATTTCAGCCAAAGCGGGGCAGGTGACCGGCCTCAGCGCGGTTACAGATTTGCCGGAGGAACAGGAATTTAATGTGGGCAGCGCTTTTGATACCACACCCAACCTGACCCTGCGCGTGTACCCGGAAGACCTTACACCGCAAGCTGCCGCCGTTCCGCAGCCGATGCCCGCTGTTTCACCGGCACAGACCCCGCCGGAGTCTGCCGCCACACCCCCCGCCGGTGAAGCTCCGGCGGTTGCCGGCCCACCGTCCGCCGGGTTGCGGGTAGAAAACTACGCCGGTGACACGCTGGTGTTCACCGTCAACAACCAGACCGTGACCGTGGCGCCCAACACGCAGCAAACCATCGAACTGCCCCCCGGCGAGTACACCTTTACCGCCAGCACGCCGGCTGTGGCAGCCACCGGTACGGCGGTGGTGCAACCGGTACTCGGCGGGTGGGTGAGCGTGGTGATTAACCCGGCCCGCACGGCGTTTACCGTTTACCAAAATTGAATTATTCAGACCGATGAAGTACAAAAAAGGTGACAAAAATGAACTGGCAAGATTTTATTGTTGTTGAGCCAACAATATGTCACGGCAAAGCTACCATCAAAGGCACAAGAATCATGGTTTCTGTTGTGCTTGATAACCTTGCTGCCGGGCTGACAGTAGATGAAATTTTAAACAGCTACCCGTCGCTGACCCGTCAGGGTGTGCAAGCTGCTATTGCGTATGCGGCGGAATTGGCGCGTGAGCAAGTAATTGTTCTGCCGGCCTGAAAGCAATGAAATTCAAAATTGACGAAAACTTGCCCATAGAAGTTGCAAAACTTCTTCAGCAAGTTGGATACGATGCCGCAACGGTCTACGAGCAGAACCTTGCGGGCACAGCAGATCAAAACATTGCGGTCGTGTGCCAGACTGAAGAACGGATTGTCGTCACACTGGACATGGATTTTGCCGACATCCGGGCTTATCCACCAGCCGAATATCCCGGCATCATTGTGATGCGTCTCAAAAGACAGGATAAACTGCACGTGATGAATATTGTAAACCGGTGGATTAAAGCCTTACCGGAATCAACGGTGGCAGGCCAGTTGTGGATTGTGGATGAGCGGCAAATCAGGATACGAGGCGCGACGTAACCGCGCTACTCTTCAGCGCGTTGTTTGAGTTTGTAGAGGGTATTCAGCGCCTCCAGCGGTGACATCGAATCGATGTCAAGCGCCTTGATGTCATCAATCAGGGGGTGGGTTTCGGGGGCAAAAAACGACATCTGCACGCCGGAAATGACCCGGCGTGCTTTTTCTTTTTGTTCGCGAAAATCGGCGCTGCCTTCAAGCTGCTCAAGTAGTTCGTTAGCTCTGTCTACCACGGCTTTGGGAATACCCGCAATTTGCGCCACGTGGATGCCATAACTGCGGTCTGCGCCGCCGGGCACAATTTTGTGCAAAAAGACCACCCGGCTGCCTTCCTCGGCCACGGCTACGTTGTAGTTGCGCACGTGGGGCAGGGTTTTGGCTACCTCCACCAGCTCGTGGTAGTGGGTGGCAAACAGCGTTTTGGCCCGGATGTTGGGGTTGTTGTGGATGTACTCTACCACGGCGCGGGCAATTGCCAACCCGTCGTAGGTGCTGGTGCCGCGCCCCACTTCGTCCAGCACAATCAGACTGCGCGGCGTGCTCTGCGAGAGAATGGCCGCCGTTTCTACCATTTCCACCATAAATGTGCTCTGCCCGGCGTGAATTTCGTCCTGCGCACCGATGCGGGTGAAAATCCGGTCCACCAGCCCGATGTCAGCCCGGTCTGCCGGTACAAAACTACCTATTTGCGCCATCAGCACAATCAGCGCCACCTGCCGCAGGTAGGTGCTTTTGCCGCTCATATTTGGCCCGGTGATGACGTGAATCAGCGCCTCGGCAGACATTTGGGTGTCATTGGGTACAAACGTGGTTGCCAGCCCGTCGGCGTCCCGCAGGGGCATCTGCTCAACCACCGGGTGGCGGGCGTTGACCAGGTGCAAGCTGTCACCGGTGTGCAACTGCGGGCGAACATAGTTGTTAGCCAGCGCCACCTCGGCCAGCGATGCCGCCACGTCCAGTCGCGCCAGCGCCCGGCTGGTTGCCAGCAACCGTTCGGCGGCGGCGGCAATCTGGGCGCAGACCTCTTTAAAAATGCGCTGTTCAACGTCGAGCTGCCGTTCATCGGCGTTGAGAATCAGATTTTCGTACTCTTTCAGTTCCGGGGTAATGTAGCGTTCGGCGTTGACCAGCGTTTGCTTGCGAATGTATTCCGGCGGCACGCGTTCGCTGTGGGCTTTGGTCACTTCCAGATAGTAGCCAAACACCTTGTTGAAGCCCACCTTCAGGCTGGGGATGCCGGTGCGCTCCCGTTCAACGGCTTCCAGCCCGGCTACCCACACTTTGGCGTCGCGCGAGCCGGCGATGATGGCGTCCAGTTCGGCGGAAAAACCGGGCCGGATAACGCCTACTTTGGAGAGCACCGCCGGTGGTTCGTCGCTGATGGCGGCGTTAATCAAACTTACCACATCGTTGCACGGGTGCAGTTGGCCCACAAAATCAGCCAGATTGGCCGCCGCTTCGGCGTTGATGATGGCCTGAATGTCCGGCACGGCGTCCAGGCTGCGGCCAATGGCCTGCAAATCGCGGGGCAGGGCAATGCCCTGACTAACGCGATTGGTCAACCGTTCCAAATCGGCCACGGTTTTGAGCCGGGTGCGGATATCGCTGCGGGCCAGCGTGGCCCCGGCCAGCGCCGCCACCGCGTCCAGCCGGCGGTTGAGCGCCTCTACGTTGAGCAGGGGTTGGTGCAGCCAGGTGCGCAGCAACCGCCCGCCCATGGCGGTGATGGTTTTGTCCAGCACGTGCAGCAGCGACCCCGGCCCGCTGCCGCCGCGAATGGTTTCGGTCAGTTCCAGATTGCGGCGGGTGGCGGCGTCCAAATCCATAAAACTATCTGTGCTGTATACGTTGAGCCGGGTAATGTGGTTGAGCGCCTGTTTCTGCGTTTGGGCCACATATTGAATGACGGCGCCGGCGGCCTGCACAGCCAGCGGTTTGCCCTGCAAACCAAAACCGTTGAGCGTGGCAACATCAAAGTGATTCTGTAGTTCGCGGCGGGCGTGGTCCAAATCAAAACGCCAATCTTCGTATAGCGAGTGGGGGATGTTGAGCGGGGCGGCGGGTTGGTGGCTGGCGGCGTCCGGGGTGATGAGTTCGGCGGGTTTGAGGCGGGTGATTTCGTTGAGTACCAGCCGCTCAATGTTGGTGTTTTCCATTTGGGTGGCCGCAAATTCGCCGGTGGTGATATCCACGTAGGCAATTCCGGCCCGCTGCTGCCGGATGATGATGGCGGCCAGGTAGTTGTTTTCGTTGTCGGCCAGCAGGTTGCCTTCAACCACGGTGCCGGGGGTGATGACCCGTGTGACTTCACGCGGAACCAGCCCGTTGATGGGTTGACTACCAATCTGTTCGCAAATGGCAACCTTGAATCCAGCCCGGATGAGCCGGGCAATGTAATTTTCGGCGGCGTGGTGGGGGATGCCGGCCATGGGCACGCGCTGGTTTTTGGCTACCCGCCGAGAGGTGAGCACAATATCAAGCGCTTTGGCTACGGCTTTGGCGTCGTCGTCAAATGTTTCGTAAAAATCGCCCAGCCGGAAAAAGACAACCGTTTCCGGATACTGTTTTTTAATGGATAAATATTGGCGTCTGACGGGTGTGGACATGGT
>RFJF01000467.1 GCA_003695455.1 Chloroflexota bacterium | reverse complement strand
GACCGAAGATGTGGCGCAGGGCGTGCAGGGCGTGGATTTTGTTCACACCGACATCTGGGTTTCGATGGGCGAACCGGAAAGCGTCTGGGCCGAGCGCATCGAACTGCTGGCTCCGTACCAGGTCAACCGGCAGGTGATGGAGCAAACCGGCAACCCGGCGGCCAAATTTATGCACTGCCTGCCCGCCTACCACAATCGCCAAACCAAAATCGGCGAAGAAATCTACCAGAAATTCGGACTGGAATCGATGGAAGTCTCTGAGGAAGTGTTCGAGTCAGAGCAGTCGGTGGTGTTTGACCAGGCCGAAAACCGGATGCACACCATCAAGGCGCTGATGGTTGCCACGCTGGGACAGTAATTGTCGAGAGGGGGGGAACCGATGAAACCAACCGTGCGGGTTATCGGCGTGCCAATGGATTTGGGGCAGTCGCGACGCGGCGTGGATATGGGGCCGTCTGCCCTGCGCTACGCCGGGCTGGATGACCGGCTGGCCCGGCTGGGTTACACCATCCACGATGAAGGCAACATTCAGACGCCCGTCCGCGACACCCTGCCCACCGAAGGCGGGCTGACCTACCTGCCCGCCGTGGTCGAGGCCTGCACCGCCATTTACCAGACGGCACAGCAAGCCGTTGCCGACGGCTGCCTGCCCATTTTCATCGGCGGCGACCACTCGATTGCCGCCGGAACCATCGGCGGGGTGACAGACCCCGAGCCGTGCGGCGTGCTGTGGATTGACGCCCACGGCGATTTCAACACCCCCGATACGTCGCCCAGCGGCAACCTGCACGGCATGCCGCTGGCGGCGCTGCTGGGGCTGGGCGCGCCGGAGTTGGTCAATCTGGGACGGCCCGGCCCCAAACTGACGGCTGCGCAGGTCATCATCATTGGCGCGCGAGACCTGGATTCACAGGAGCGTGTGCTGCTCAAACAAAGCGGCATCCGGGTCTACTCGATGCGGGAAATTGACGCGCGCGGCATGGCAACCGTGGCCAAAGAGGCGCTCGAACGGCTCAGCTACCTGCCCCGCCTGCACATCAGCCTGGACGTGGACAGCCTGGACCCGCGCCACGCGCCGGGCGTGGGCACGCCGGTGCAGGGCGGGCTGACCTTCCGCGAGGCGCACCTGCTGATGGAACTCATCGCCGAACGGGCCACGGTTGGCTCGGTGGATGTAGTGGAAATCAACCCGATTCTGGACCACCGCAACCAAACCGCCATCATCGCCAGAGATTTGCTGGCCTCGCTGCTGGGGCAGTCGATTCTATAAGGATAAAGGCTGAAGGCAAAAGACAGAAGTACGTTCATCATTCGCTGCCACTTGACATTGGGCGGTTGTCTGCTACAATCCGGCGTGGATTGAACAGACCGGAGCAAATTTGGCATGGCATCGAACAAAAATTTGTGGCAAAAACTGGACGGGCCGCTCAAAATTGGCCTGTCTTTTGCCCTGCTGGGCATTGTGCTGACCATCATCGGCGTATTCCGGGACCCGGCAACGCCGGTCACGGCGTGGTCGCTGGGCATGGGTGCGCTGATTTCCGGCGGGGTGTGGGGCGTGGTCAGTTGGGCCATCGCCACTGCCGCCGTTGAAGTGGAAAACGATGTTCAGCAGGCGCACCTTGAGGCCGAACCGGACGCCGGCGACGCCGGGTAGCGATGACTCGACGCAGTATTTTCTGGACGGGGCTGACGGGTCTTGCCGGAGCCATGCTCCTGACCGCAGCCTCGCTTTTTGTGATGATACAGGGCTTGATTCCGGCAGTGTTGCAGCGCCCGCTGTTTGTGTGGGGGCTGTTTCTTTTTCTGCTCACCTTTTCGGTGCTGGAAATCCCGCTGATGATTTTCGCTATGCGAAATATGGCCGCCAGCCCCAACCCGCGCGTCCGCACCGTGGTTCTGCTCACTAATGCCGGTTACACCTTTTTTGCCGCCGTGTACGCTCTGCCCTTTATTTTGCTCACCGGCAACTCATCCACCGAACTGACCGCCGGGCTGCTGCTGGCTTCGCTCAGCCTGGTGAGATTTATCTCTGCAATGGTGTTTTTACCCAATGACAAACAATCTTGATTTAACCCGCATCAAAGCGCTGGCCATCGACATGGACGGCGTTTTCTGGCTGGGCGCCCAACCCCTGCCGGGCATCACCAAATTCTTTGATTTTTTGCACGCCCGCCGCATCCCTTACATTTTGGCGACCAACAACGCCAGCAAAACCCCGGAACAGTAT
>RFJF01000466.1 GCA_003695455.1 Chloroflexota bacterium | reverse complement strand
GATCAGCTTGAAATTCCGTACATTGGCCCCAGTTTGGGCGGGGTTGAATCGCTGGTAGAGCAGGTGGCGCTGGTTAGCTACTACGAACTGTCTACCGAGGAGCGCGCGGAAATTGGCATCAGCGACAGTCTGGTGCGGCTGGCGGTGGGGGTTGAATCGGCGGAGGATTTGCTGGCAGATTTGGCCCGCGCGCTGGATGGCGCGTTCAACACCGAAACGCTGTTCCGGGCGGTCAACGGCAGCGGCAAGGTGTCGCCGGTGGTGATGTACCGGCGCTAGCGGGACTCAAAAAAACGTGCTGCATGTTGCGCAACGGGTCAGCGGGAACCTCCGTTTTTTGCAACACGCAACACGTAAATTTCAGGCTGAATTTGGATCTGTGCAAACTTGCTGCACCGGGTTAATATTTTCTACTGGGGTGTAACTACCAACGCCACGTTGGTGCGGCCTGCGCCTTCTGCGCTGATGGTCAGCATCATCGAATCACTGCCCTTTTCAAAGACGATCAGCCCGGTGGTGTCGTCGCTGAAGCTGGATGATTCGTTCTCTGTCCAGCCCAGCGCCGAAAGTTCCTGCCGGTAAAATTCTGCCACCTGCGGCACGGCGGCGGCGGTGTAGTAGCTGGTAAAGCCGGCCATCGAAGTTAATTCTGTGGCGCCTGGCATGATGGGCATATCGCCGCTGCTGCTCCCGTCGCTACTGTCGCCGCCGGAAGCATCATCTCCGGTCATTCCACCCAAATCAAGGCTTTGGCTGTTGAGCGCCTCTTCCGGCACGGTAATTTCAAAATTGGTGTTTATTTCGGTCAGGTTGTATTCGTATTTAACGTTGCCCGTGTCAAACAGGCCCGGCCCGCCGGCGCTGCTATCGTTGTAACCCTGCGCCTCAAAAATATATTTGACCACGTAGTTGCCGTCGGCGGCAACCCAGGCCTGACCGCTGAGGTTGTCAAACGTCACATCCTCTGTTGACACATCGCCAAGGCCAAATGTGCAGGAATAGGCCTGCACACCGTTGACCGTTGTGGTGGTGGAACCGCAGTCGGCGGTGTCCGGCAGTACCAAATCTTCTTCCGGCAGAAACACATTCTCATCAAAAAGTCCGTTGCCCATCCCACCGGCCGACATCGAAATCCACTCGCCGCCGGCAGCGCCGGAATTCATATAAATAGTATCGCCAATCTGGTAAATATCCACGGTGTTCGAGCCGCCCAGTTGTTGAACGGTTGTCCCTTCCATTTGCATGGCCACGTGCCGCGCGGGCGGGTCTTTGGTTACGCTCACATCCATCACAACCTGCCCTTTGCTCGGTTGGCCGCCCGAGGTTCCGTCAAAGGTCATCACAAAATTCATGCGGTAGGATGACAGGTTATCCAGCCCGATGATGCCAGCAAACGATGAGGGGCCATCGCCGTTTCCGGCGCTGTCCATTTGGTCTGATGATTCTGCGGGGGGCGCTTCTTCCTGCGGCTGGCTTTCTTCCGGGGCGGCAAGTTGGTCTGAGTCAGAGGATGAGGATTCTGACGGTTCGGAATTAGCTGCGGCAGCGGCCGCCGTGGTGGGGGTGGGCGCCTGGCCGCTCAGCGAGGCACTGGACGATGCCGACCCGGCGTTATCACCTGAATCGCCGCCCAAAATTCCGCTGCACGCCAGGGCCGGCAGCAACAGTAATGCCATAATCAGTGGAATATATTTTGGTCGCATTTTGCTCTCCCAAATAGCTAAATGTTGACTGTGTAAATTCAGTCTACGGGAAAGCACAGCAAATGTAAAGAGGAGGAAATGCCTATTAACGGACTATTTTTTTGCCCGCAGCACGGCCCGTACCGGCGAGCCATCGCCGCCGCTGATTTTGAGGGGCAGGGCAATCAGTTCGTAGTCGCCATCGGGGACGTGGGCCAGCAGCAACCCCTCTAAAATGGCGATTCCGTTACTGCGCAGAGCGTGATGGCCGGGCAACGTTTTGCTGTCAATCGCATCCATTGAGGGCGCGTCGGAGCCGAACAGCAGTACGCCGTGCCGGCCCAGCCAGTCTGCCAGTTCCGGCGAGGGGTAAACAATGTCCTGCGCAAACTGCTGCGGCGGCAAATCGCTGGCGGCAGAATGCACCAGCAGGCGCTCAACCTGCGACCAGTCCAGCGCGGGAAAATCGCCGGGGGTGAGCGGGCCGGACTGCTGCCGAACAGTGACAACCGTGGCCGGGCCAATGTAGGCCTTCAGCGGCATCTGGTCTATGGTCAGGCCGCCAGGGTGAACGTGAAAAAAGGCGTCGGCGTGGGTTCCGGTGTGGCTGCTGAGGGTGAGCGTGGTCAGGTTGACGCTGTCACCGTGTTTCATATTCAGTAACACCTGGGCCGAAAACGGCGTATCGCCGGGCCACACAGCCAGTTGGGGGTCAATGGTGCGGGTGATATCAAAAATTCTTTTAGCCATAAATTTTTGTTTCGTCGGGCGCTTTGGTAAAAATAGTTTCTAATCCGTAAAGAT
>RFJF01000465.1 GCA_003695455.1 Chloroflexota bacterium | reverse complement strand
CTTTTGCGCCGATAATCAGCCGCCCGCCGGCTTGCAGCAACGCCGATTTGAGCGCGTTGTACAAGCGGCGGCCCGGCACCGAGGGGGGCAGGGCACTGATTTCAAACACAGGTTTGCCCAACTGTTTTTCCAAATCGGCCACTACTTCAGCGTGGCGGTCAATGCCCAGCGCCGCCGGAAATCCCACCCGGTCCCAGCCTTTGGCGGCTTGTTTAATTTCCTGCACTACTTGCCGCCGGAACGATGCGTGTTCAAAGGCGTGGGCCAGTTCAATGGGCGTGGCGTTCATTTTGCTGGCTGCCGGAATTGCGGCGTTGACCCACGCAAAATCAGATGTAACGCCCAGATTTTGTTCGTTGATGTTTTGGCTGATGAGCGCCGGGTAAAAATCGCGGAGTTCGCGGAAGCCCACAATCAGCATACTTTGGCCGGTGCCAAAATCGCCGGCAATGAGCGAGGCCGGAGCCAGGCAGGTGGGGTGAACCGCGCCCGCGCCGCTGGGCAGCCGCCAGTTGCGCTCAAAACTGCCCCGGTAATCCAGCCCGGCGTTGTTGACCAGTTGCAGAAATTTTTCCAGCCCGGCGGCCAGATTTTCCCGGCCAATGTGGTGGTAGGGGTGTTCCGGCTGTGCGGCTAGAAAATCATCAAGCGCCGCCGCCGGGTTTTCAACCGGCGTGGTGGATTCGGCGGGGTGAAAGCCCAGTACGTCAACACAGCCCGAGGCCAGCAACAGCGCGCCAATGCCGTGCGAAACAAGCACCACTTTTTGGCCGGCCTGCGCCAGGTGGCAGGCTGTGACCAGCCCGGCGGTTCCGGCGCCAATCACTGCGGTATCGTAAGTTGTCATGGTTTTATCCCTTTTGACGGGGCATCCAACCGGCGCATAGTGTCGCCGGTTATCCAGGCCCCCAATCTCCAAATGCTATTCCTCAATTTCAAAATAGCCCTCGGTTTCAACTTCGCCGCGGCGGCCGCTGTCCAGCCCGCTGAGTTCCAGCGGCAGTTTGTCCAGCCCCAGCAATCCCATGTAGATGCCTTCATCAAGCTGAAACTGGCGCAGGTGCTGGCCCCACAACACCGGCTGAACGCCTTTCCAGCGCTCCTGCAAAAAGTCAACCAGGGCCTTGTTGGCTTCCGATGCGCTGAGTTTTTTGTGTTCGTGCATGATGCCGGCCACACGATAGGTGCAAAATCCACCCTGGCACGGCCCCATGCCCACGCGCAGGTCGCGCCGCAAATCATTGATGATGTGGCTGTCGCTCTCTTCCAGTTCGGCTTCAATCTGGGGGCGGGTCACAATTTCACATTCGCAAATGAGCTGGCCGCGGAGTTCTTTCCGTTCCAGTTTATCCAGCCGGCCGCCCAGCGTGAAATGTTTGCGCGCTTCGCCGTGTTTGAGAACGGTGGTGGCGGTGTAGCAGGGGCGTTCAGTGCCCAGCTTTTGGCAGACCAGGTCTACGGTGTGTTCGGCCATCATGCGGTAGGTGGTCCACTTGCCTCCGGTGATGGTCACAAAACCGTCCACGCCGTCGCGGGTGGAATGGTCCAGCAGGGCGTATTTGCGGGTTACTTTGCGCAGGTCTGCGCCGGCGGCGGTTTCCTGGTACAAAGGTCGAACCCCGGCCCAGGCGCGCAGGGCGCGGAAATGTTTAAAGGCTGGGACAATTTTTTCGCCCATGTCCATCATTTTTTCCACTTCCCAATCTTCAATGGGGTAGCTGTCCGGGTCCGGCACACGCACCGAGGTGGTGCCGATGACCGCCACAGAGCCAACCGGCACAAGAATATCGCCGTCACTGGCGGGGCCGCAGCGGTTAATGACGGTGTTGACCATGCGGTAATTCATGGCCACCATGGTGCCTTTGCCGGCGTACACGGTGACATCGCAGTTGGCCATAGCCGCCAGCGGCCCGCCCCATGCGCCAACGGCGCTCACCACCATATCGGTGCTGATGGTGAATTCCTGACCGGTGAGCACGTTTTGCACTTTTGCGCCCATCACCCGGTTGTTTTGGGTTATCAGGTCAATCACTTTGTGGTAGAGCAGCGTCTCGGCGCCGTACTCCTCGGCGCTTTGCACCAGCGATTTACAGGCTTCCCAAGTTTCAATGCTGCCGTCCGGCACCAGAAATGCCCGCCGAATGGTGGGGTTGAGCATTGGCTCGCGGCGGAGCATGTCCGGAATTGAAATTTCTTCGATGGGGATGCCCACGTTTTGGCACGCCTGTTTAAAGATGTCGGCGTGTTCGGGCGGGTCCCAGGGGGTGTTAACAAACATGCCGCCGGTGTCTTCAACGCAGTGGGGCATAATTTTGCGCAGAATCTGATTTTCTTCAATACATTCGCGGGCGGCGTCTGAGTCTTTGACGGCGTACCGTCCGCCACTGTGCAACAATCCGTGAAAACGGCCGGATGTGCCATTGGACAGTGCGCCACGTTCTACCAGCATGGTTTTGAATCCACGTTGGGCCAGATCAAACAATACACCGCAACCGGTAACGCCGCCGCCAATGACTAATACTTCTGTTGATCTGTTCATAAAATTGCTCCCTTGAAAATAAGCGATTCAGCGAATGGCGATTCAGCGAATGGCGATTCAGCGAATTGCGAGTTAGCGGATCACAAATGGCCTTTTGCGCCTTGTTTCTGAAAATACGGTAAACAGCAGACGGTAGGCGGGGCATCCCTATGCCCGCCGGGTCAGATTGTCCCGCAACGGCAAAGGGATGCTGCAGCCTTCTCGTCGTTACGGATAAAGGGGGAACGACAACCGTTCCCCCTTTTTTGAGCCTGTTGCGGATTTGCGCCAACCCGGCAGGCAGCACGGTGTGCTATCTGCCATTTTCCGGCGCCTGCCGGAATTATTGTTGGGCAATCCTGATTGAGAGAAGGTCTATTCCTCTACCCAATCAAAGGTGCGGGTAACGGCTTTTTTCCAGCCGGCGTACATGGTGGTGCGGGCTGCGTCATCTTCCGAGGGTTCCCAGGTTTTATCCACACCCCAGTTTTTACGGATGTCGTCGGTGCTTTCCCAGAAGCCCACGGCCAGTCCGGCGGCGTAGGCCGCGCCCAGTGCGGTGGTTTCGGCAACTTTGGGCCGAATGACCGGCACACCCAGCACATCGGCCTGGAATTGCATGAGCAGGTCATTGTACACCATACCGCCGTCAACCTTGAGCGCCTTCAGCGGCACGCCGGAATCGGCGTTCATGGCGTCCAGTACCTCGCGGGTCTGGTAGGCGGTGGCTTCGAGCGTGGCGCGGGCAAAGTGACCGCGGTTAACGTAGCGGGTCATGCCCACAATTACGCCGCGGGCGTCGCTCTTCCAGTAGGGAGCAAACAGGCCGGAGAAGGCCGGCACAAAGTAGATGCCGCCGTTGTCATCAACGGTTTTGGCCAGGTCTTCAATTTCCGGGGCGCTGTCAATCAGTTTGAGGTTATCGCGCAGCCATTGCACCAGCGCGCCGGTGATGGCAAT
>RFJF01000464.1 GCA_003695455.1 Chloroflexota bacterium | reverse complement strand
TTACTTTTTCCAGTAGGCCGGAGAAAACAGAATAATCACGGTGAACAGTTCCAGCCGGCCCATCAGCATCAGCATTGACAACACCCACTTGCCCACAACCGGAATAGCAGCGTAATTGTCGGTGGGGCCAACGTCTCCCAAACCGGGGCCAATGTTCCACAGGGTTGCCGCCGTAGCGCCAATTGAGGTTAGCATATCCAGCCCAATCAGCGTCATCACCAGCACGCCGCCGGTAAAAACCAGCATGGCCACCACAAAAAAGCCCAGCACGTTCATCAGCATATCGCGCGGCACTACCTGGTTATTGGCCCGCACCGGAATAACCGCGTGCGGGTGGATAAGCCGCACAAATTCGCTGAGCATAAATTTGATGAGCAGGTAAACCCGCACAACTTTAATGCCTCCGCCGGTTGAGCCGGCGCTGCCGCCCACAAACATAAGCACCAGCAAAATAAATTGCGAACTGCTGGACCACTGTTCGTAATCGGCGGTGCCAAAGCCGGTGGTGGTCATAATTGAGACTACTTGAAATGAGGTGTAACGGGCGGAATCGGCCACGTTGTGATACTGGTGAATGAATGTATCTACGCCAATGAGCAGACAGGCGCCCAAAATTACGGCGATGTAGTACCTGAATTCTTTGTTACGCCAGTAAATGCCGTAATCACCGCGCAAAAACTGGTAGTGCAGCGAGAAGTTGGCCCCGGCCAGCACCATAAAAAAGACAATCACGTAATCAATGTAGGCGCTGTTAAATCCGGCCACGCTGGCGTTTTTGGTAGAGTAGCCACCGGTGGCCATGGTGGCAAAGGTGTGGTTGAGCGCATCAAACAGGCTCATGCCGCCCAACATTAAAAAAATAACCTCGGCGGCGGAGATGAGCACGTACACGCCCCACAGAATTTTGGCGGTTTCGGTCACGCGCGGGGTTAACTTGTCGGCGGAGGGGCCGGGCACTTCGGCTTTGAACAACTGCATGCCGCCCACGCCCAGAAACGGCAAAATTGCCAGCGACAGCACAATAATGCCCATACCGCCAATCCAGTGGGTCAAACTGCGCCAGAATAAAATGGCGTGCGGCACCGATTCAATCTCGGTGAGGATGGTGGCGCCGGTGGTGGTAAAGCCGGACATGGTTTCAAAAAACGCGTCGGTGAAGCTGGGGATGACGCCGGAGAAAATAAACGGCAAACTGCCAAATGCCGAGAAAACCAACCAGCCAAATGTGACTACGGCAAAGCCTTCTTTGGCCCGCAAATCCTGTTTAAAGCGGGTCAGCTTGAAAACCAGAAAGCCAAAAATAAAGGTGACTCCGGCGCTGGCCGACAGCGCCAGCAGGTCGTTATCGCCGTAGTACAGCGAGACCGGCATGGGCAGGAGCATGGCTCCGGCCAGAAACATCAACAAAAATCCTAGCAGGTGAATGACGCTGAGTAGATGCACGTTTAAATCCTGATTCGGGCAGGCCGGGAGCGCGACGGGCTAATTTCGAAATATCTGTGACAGTTTGCTCCGGCCCCGTTCCTGTTCAAACAGCCGGCCCAACCCGGCGATGGCCGCCGGTTGGGCAAAAACCAGTACTTTGTCGCCGGGTTGAATAGTGGTGTTGCCGTGGGGAATGATAACCTGGTTGTCCCGAATAACCAGCCCCACAATGGCCTGCTGTGGAAAACGCAGGTTGCGCAACTCGCCGCAGGTAATCTGGCAGCCATCGCCCACCACATATTCAATCACCTGCGCTTCGATTCCCGGCAGTCCGGCAATCGAGGCAATTTCATGCTGGTGCAAAAATCGCTGCACGGCAGATACGGTGAGCGACGGCTTGCTGACCACGGCATCCATGCCAATTTTAGCGGCCATGGCCAAATATTCCGGTTTGTTGAGCAGCGCCACAGAACGGGATACGTTGGAGTGCTGGGCCAGCAGGGTGGTGACAATGTTGACTTCGTCGTTGCCGGTGGTGGCTACAAAGGCATCCATTTCAGAAATATCTTCGTGATGGAGCAGGTCCAGGTCCGTGCCATCGCCGTGAATAATGAGCGTGTCCGGCAAAAGGTTAGCCAGTTGCCGCGCCTTGTTGGGGTTTTTTTCAATGATTTTTAC
>RFJF01000463.1 GCA_003695455.1 Chloroflexota bacterium | reverse complement strand
TTGATTTCCAGTAAATCGGCAATGTTGGCAAACAATTGCGCCACTTCTTTGTTGCTGATGCGTGGCATTCAACTCTCCTTTTTGATTGGGCGGTGTCTGACGGCCAGAAATTGGGGTTGGGCCATATTTTGGGTAATTTGCAAAATTTTACAAGATAGGTAACATGCGGCTGTATTTGCACAAAAGCCAGCAGAGTTGCCGGCTGTTTTGCAGATGCTTGGGAACAACAAGTGAATAGTAACATATTTCATATACCATTTGGCAGGAAGGAGCGTGTTGTATATGGACATGATGTTACTTGGGAAAACGCTGGCCGGCAAAATGAGTGCCGTGTTTGGCCGTTTTTCTGACAACACCTGGGAAGTGGCACCTTCCACCCCACTGGATGCACTGCATCTGGAAATTTATCAGCTTGAGCAATCTCTGCAAGAGATTGCAACCCGTCCCAACCGCATTATAACCAAACCAAAACCGCTTACCGAACAACAAAAGATTATTGATTTGGCCGGTTAACGGCAATATTAATTTTATACGTTCCCAAAAAAAATCCCACCGATTTTCAGGTGGGATTTTTACATTTCGGCAATCCGCTATTTGCCGGCAATGGTATATCCCCGGCGCGGGATGGTGATGAGAATCTGTGGATTACGGGGGTCTTTTTCAATTTTGTTGCGCAAATTTTTGATGTGCATGCGCACCAAATCGGGGCTGCCAGTGTCGGCGGGGTAATCCCACACTTCTTGCAACAACTTGTCGCTGGTAAAGACTTCGTTTGAATGGGTCATCAGGTGATACAGCAACTCAAACTCAATGGGGGTAAGCAGGGCTTCGCCTTTGGGAGAGTATGCAGTGTAGTTTTGGCGGTCAAGCGTTAACTTGTTCAATTTTACAAAATTGTCTGCCGGTTGTGTATTGGGGGGGGTAATCCGCCGCAAAATGGCGTGGATTCTAAGTTGTAATTCTTCCAGATTGAAGGGTTTGGTCAGATAATCGTCGGCGCCGGCCTTGAGGCCTTTAATCCGGTCTTCGTCTCGCCCCAGTGCCGTGAGAAACAGAATCGGAATATCGGCCAGCGCGGGGTCTGCCCGGAATTCTTTGCAGGTATCAAAACCGTCCATGCCGGGCATAACTACATCAAGCACCATCAGGTTTGGGCGGTGGTTTCTGGCCGATTTGAGGGCGGCAATGCCGCTGTGAACCACAGCTACGTGATAAAGGCGGCGCAAAAAGTTTTCTATTGATTTTGCGACTTCCTGGTCATCATCAACAACCAGTACGCGCGGCATAGCTTGCTCGCCGTATAAGCTTTTACCCATGCCCAACTCTTTCTATTTTCTATGTGCCGGGGGCTGGTATTATAGCATAAGCTTTGGTTTGCGCCTAAAATTAACTTACTTTTAATTTAGGTGGTGTATTATCCAACAAGATGTCAAAAGATGCGCCAACATACCATTGACATGCAACAAAAAGTAAGATACAATTGAGCTAACTGGTATACACTGGTATACCTTTTGTGCTTTGAAAACCGTCACCGTATTAATGGCACAATTGAGTTAAACAGAGCGTGGCATCTATGTTTTTAGACAAACAACATCCCCGGCCGGTATATTTGCAACTTAAAGAAATGTTGCAAAGCCGAATTGAACAGGGATGTTATTTGTCTCACCAGCAATTACCTTCCGAGCGGGACCTCTGCCAGAATCACAATTTAAGCCGGATGACGGTACGCAAGGCCCTGCAGTCATTAATTGCCGATGGGTTGGCCTACACCCGGGCCGGCAAAGGTTATTTTGTGAGCGATTTGTCAGGGGTAGCCGGTAACAGTTCGGGTGGACACGCTCATGGTAGTTCCAGGGTTGATGAGCAGATTTTGCAGGCTAACTACCGCAAAATGCTCATTGACCCGCTGATTTCGTTTGACTGCGTAGCAACAGAAACAGCCATTAACAAACTGCTGTCTACGCACTCGCTGGAGACGGTTGCGGGTGGCTTTTTTCCGGAAATCATCAATTATCTGGAAGCCCGGTGGCAGGCCGGAAAAGTGAGTTTGCAGGCATATCATTACGCCATTACAACCCTGCGCTCACACCTGGTTGCCATGGTCAATGCATCGGCATTGCCCAGGTCTGGCTCAAAGGTGCTGCTGGGGTGCGCACCCGGTGACCAGCACGATATTGGATTACTGCTGCTGGCCCTGAATTTGCGCCGGCGGGGTTTTGTGGTGATTTTTATGGGGTCTATGCTCACCGCCCATGAGTTTCAACAGGTGATTGAAACGGCCCGCCCACAGGTAATTGGCCTGTCCGCTGCCACACAGGAAGCGGCAGAAAAACTTGATTTGCTCAGCCGGCAATGTTTAGCTATGCAAGTAGTGGCGGGTGAAGAAACCCGCTTGCACAAAGCAGCTTTCAAGCCCGTGTTCACCTTTGGCGGTGTAGCCTTTAGCCGCAACCCCGAAAGGGTGTCTGCAATTTCCGGGATTTACCTGGGGGCCACCGTTGAGCAGGCGGTTTCAACCATTCAAAGGCTGGCTGCCGTGTGAGTGAAACCAAATGCGTTTGGTTTGCGTATAAATTTATAAACAGCAATTAGCCTTGCAAGGCGCACAACTATGTTAGATTACGGTATGCAAATTCCGTTGTTTCCCTTAAATACCGTTCTGTTTCCGGGTAGATTACTACCCCTGCACATTTTTGAAGAGCGGTACAAAGCTATGGTGAAACAATGTCTGGATAACTATAACAGCTTTGGCGTGGTTCTGGCCAAAACCCAAAAAGCGGTGGTGTCTAATGTATCCAACGTTTATTATGACGATTTGTACACCGTAGGTACAACGGCGCAGATAACGGCAGTGGAAAATCTGGAAAATGGCCGAATGAATTTGATTGTTGTGGGGCAGGAACGGTTTAAAATAAAAAATATATGGCCCAGCAGCCAGGATTTTTTAGTAGGTAAAGTGGACCCGTTCCCTATGCGAGACGCTCACGACAGCGCCGGTATTGATACCCGCATTCTCAGGGCGCGGGTTGAACAGTACGTTCGGTATCTGGATATGGCCTCTGCAGAAGACCTGTCAAATCCGGACCTACCCACCGACCCAAAAGCGCTGGCTTATCTGGCCTGCGGAGTAATGCAAAGTTCACTGGTTGATAAACAACAACTTTTGGCAATTGATACGTTGCGTGAATTGGTGACCAAAACCGCAACCATCATTGACAGAGAAAACAAAATTCTGGCATACACATTTAAAGCGCATCAGGCGCACAGACAAATTAAACGACTGCCTTTTGTAGATTATTCGCTGAATTAATCAGATTATTGCCACAATCCGGTTAATTGAACATCGCTCCGGTAGTTTAGAACAATCAGGTACAATTTGAGGGCAGAGGTCAAAAAAAGTAAAAAACGAGGAAAAGATTATGGCAACAACTTGGGCTCCCGACGAGGCACTGTTCAGACTGAGCATTGCCAACCTGGCCGCAACAGCACCGGTATCTCCTAAAGAAGAAAAACGCCTGATCAACGAAATGGTCAAGGGTAACCAGGCTGCTATGCGGCTGGCTAAAGATGAAAATCTGAGCAGTGAAGAACGAAAAGCATTACTTGCGCAGGCCAAAGCCGGCGCTGCTGCCCGCAGAACGCTTATTCAGGCCAACGGCCGGCTGGTAATCAGCATTGCCAGCAAATATACCGGCCATGGCCTGAGCCTGGCAGAACTCTCTCAGGAAGGTGTGCTGGGGCTGATCAGAGCAATTGACAAATTTGATACCAGCAAAGGCGTGCGGCTGAGCACCTACGCCAGCTACTGGATTCGGCAGAGTGTGAGCCGGGCCGTAGCCGTGCAGACCCGCGTTATTCGCCTGCCGGTACACAAAGTGGACCATTTGGGCAAAATCAGAAAGGTGATGGGCCAGTTGACCCAGAAACTGGGCCGCGCTCCGGAACTGGAAGAGATTGCCGCCCAAACCGGCGATGACCCGGCCCAAATTCACGAACTGCTTCAGGACGGGCAGGATACGCTCAGCCTGGAAGAACCGGTGGGTGACGACGGCGCAACGCTGGCCGATTTTGTGGAAAATGATATTTCTCAGGCGCTGGAAGATCAGGTTGATTCCAGCCTGCTTGAAAACGAAATCCGGCAGGCGTTGGCCGGGTTAACGGCCCGAGAAAGCCGCATTGTAGAACTGCGCTACGGCCTGCGAGACGGTCAG
>RFJF01000462.1 GCA_003695455.1 Chloroflexota bacterium | reverse complement strand
GGGCATATTTGGGCCGACAGCCAGCCGGGGCAGGGCAGCGTGTTTTGCGTAAGCCTGCCGCTGGTCGAACCCGATGAAGATTTTGCCCGGAATTGAGGAACCATGCGCGCCATTTTGCAACGTGTCACGCGCGGGCACGTATCGGTGGGGGGTGAAACCGTGGGCCAGATTGGTCGCGGTTTTGTTATTTTGCTGGGCATTACCCACACCGATGGCCCGGCCGAGGTGAAAAAACTGGCCGAAAAAACAGCACATCTGCGCGTATTTGAGGATGTGCAGGGCAAAATGAACCGCTCGGCGCTGGATGTGGACGGCCAAATGCTGGTCATTTCGCAATTTACGCTCTATGCCGATGCCAAAAAAGGGCGGCGGCCCAGTTTTACCCGCGCCGCCCCGCCCAACATTGCCGAGCCGCTGGTAGCGCAGTTTGCAACGCATCTGCGCCACATCGGTGTGCAAAACGTGCAAACGGGGGTATTTGGGGCCAATATGCAGGTTCACATTGAAAATGACGGCCCGGTAACCATCGTTCTGGATTCAGAACAGTTGTAAATTGTGGTGTTGTGGCACGGTCAGAAATTAGGGGTGGTGACTCTGTAGAGACGCCCAATTTGGGCGTCTCTACCTTTGCTGGGGCAAACAGCAAGGGGGACCTGCAGGCCGCCCCTGCTGTTTTCATTTCTAATCCATACTGGGTACGTACAAATCGGTGGTGTAATCTTTAATCATGCGGGTCATGCTGAACTGCGGCGCTACCGTGCGGATGGATTCCTTCACAATTGCCAGCCATTTTTTGGGCAGGCCGGTTATGTCGCGGTCATAGTAGGCTGGCACCACTTCATTTTCCAGCAATTCGTAAATCGAGGTGGCATCGGCGTGATTCTGGTCGTATTCGTTGGCGTATTCTGCCTCTGGGTCGCCAATTGACCAGCCGTTTTTGGTGTTGTAGCCTTCGGCCCACCAGCCGTCTAAAATAGACAGGTTGGGCGAGCCGTTCAGCCCGGCTTTTTGCCCGCTGGTGCCGCTGGCTTCCATGGGGCGGCGCGGCGTGTTCAGCCACATATCTACCCCGGCAACCATGTGCCGGGCCACATTCATATCATAATCCTCAATGAAAATCAGGTGACCGGCCAGCCCGGCTTCATGCGAGCGATGGTACACTTCGCGGATGAAATTCTTGCCCGGTTCGTCTCGCGGGTGGGCTTTGCCGGCAAAAATAAATTGCACCGGCCGCACGCCATCGCCGTGGACAATGCGTTTCAGACGGTCGGTATCGTGGAAAATGAGCGTGGCCCGTTTGTAGGTGGCAAAACGGCGGGCAAACCCAATGGTCAGTGCGTTCGGGTTGAGCAGATTGGCCGTGGCCTGCATATCATTGGGGTGGTAGTTGAGGCGCTGCATGCGCTGGCGCGTGCGCAGCCGCACAAAGTTGACAAGTTTGCCGCGCAATTTGGTCATCACATCCCACAATTCCTCATCAGGAATTTTGTCAACGTCGTTCCATATGTCCGGGTCATCAATGTTGTGAATCCAGTTGGCAGGCAGGTATTTATCGTACAGGGTTTTCAGCGCCGGCGCCAGCCACGTTTCGGTGTGAATACCGTTGGTGACGTGGGTAATGGGTACTTCATCCAGTTTTTTGTTGGGCCACAACCAGCTCCACATTTTGCGGGAAATTTCGCCGTGGAGTTTGCTGACGCCGTTGTGCTTACCCGACATTTTCAGCGCCAGCACGGTCATGCTAAACGTTGGCCCCCAACTCTGGTCCTGCCGGGCCAGGTTGAGAAACTCTTCGCGGCTGATGTTGAGTTGGTGATGCCAGGTGGGAAAGTAGCGGTCCATCATGTGGAAGGGGAAGGCATCGTGGCCGGCGGGTACGGGGGTGTGGGTGGTAAATACAGAACTCTTGCGCACAATTTCGCTGGCTTCGGCAAATGTTTTGCCTTCGGCAACCAGTTTGCGGGCGCGTTCCAGCACCAAAAAGGCCGAGTGGCCCTCGTTCATATGGTACACAGCCGGTTTAATGCCCATCACTTCCAGCGCGCGCACACCGCCAATACCCAGCACCATCTCCTGCGCCAGCCGCATTTCCTGGTCGCCGCCGTACAGCCGGGCGGAAAGTTCGCGGTCTTCGGTGGCATTGGGGTGGATGTCGGTGTCCATCAGGTACAGCGGCACATTGCCCACCTGCAATTTGTACACTTTGGCGTACACCCGGCGGTCCGGCAGGTTGTTGCGGGCCGGCAGCGCCACCGATACCACCACCTCTTTGCCGTCATCGGTAAAGGCAGGCTGGGCCGGCACTTCTGCAAAGCGAACTTTCACGTAGTGCGCTTCCTGGTCGCCGTTTTGGTTGATGGTTTGCCGAAAGTAGCCTTGCGGGTACAAAAAACCCACGCCAATGAACGGCAGGCCCAGGTCGCTGCATTCTTTGGTGTGGTCGCCGGAGAGTACGCCCAGGCCGCCGGAATAGATGGGCAGGCATTCGTGCAGGCCAAATTCGGCGGAGAAGTAGGCAATGGGTTTGTCAATTTTGTCCGGGTAGGTTTGCCGGAACCACGTTTTTGTATCAACCTGATATGCGTCAAATGCAGTCAGCACTTCGTAGTAGGCCTTGATAAAGTCGGGGTCGGTGGCCGCCGCGTCGAGCGAAACCTGGCGCACCGCGCTCAGAAACAGTACCGGGTTGTGGTACACATCTTCCCACAATTTGGCGTCAATGCGTCTGAACAGGTTTTGGGCCTCCGGATGCCACGTCCACCACAGGTTGTAAGAAATATCAACCAGCCGGTTGATTCTCTCGGGGATGGGCGTAAACCCAACAGATTTCATAATGAATTCTCCTTTTTAATAATGTGAGCCTGATAACAGGCTGAACAAATTCCCCGTCATGCCGGATGGGAAGCGTTTCCGAAACGGTGGCTGAAACTTCACTGCGATGTGTGGTTTGGGGATTTATGGTTCTGGATTGTAATCAAAACTGTAAAATTATCAAATGATGACAGGGTTCACCAGCCGTTAGAAAACCGAACTGCCACAGGCCGGGTTTAGCCAAAACCCCGGCGCCCGCCGCCGCCGCTGCGCCGGGAACTGCTGCTGCGCCCGCTGAAGCGGCTGCTGCTCCGGCTTGAACGGCTGCTCCATCTTGTGGAACCTGACCGGGAACCACGGCTCCAACTGCTCCCACCTGATTTACCGCTGTATCCGCCGCTTCCACTGCCACCGGATGAGGATTCAAGAATGTCGCCCACCACCTCGGCGGTTGAGGCGGTGATGTCCCAGGTTACTTCTGCTGTTTTGCCTGCGCCTTTGAGAATCAGGGTGAACGGGGTGTCATCCTGCGGGTTGCCGGCTGCTGTATTCAGCAGATTCCCAACGGATGTACTGGCATCGGCCAGGGTTTTGCCCAACCGGCGCGACATCCCTTGCAGAGAGGGCCGGGTTGCGCTCTCTGCCGGTGTGGTTGTGGCCGCTTTTTCTGCCGGTTGCTCCCGCAAAACTTTCAGCGGCGGCGGCGATTGGCCGGGGTGTTGTTGAGCCGTTGGTTTGCCCGGTGCGTCCCGGTGGGCGGTATCCGGTTCCGGGCCGGGCAGGGGCCGTAGCGCCGACAGCGTAGCCGTTTGGGTCCAGGCCGGCATAGTTCCGCCCAAATCTTCTGCCTGTTCCAGTACCAACTCTTCTACATCCAGCGCCACGGCGTAAGCAAAATGGTTGTCCAAAATCCGCTGCGCTTCGGCCAGGCTGCCAAATTGCTTCAAATTGCGCAGGTAGCGCCGGAATGCGCGCCAGCGGGCCGCTTCTTCTACCCCGGCAGATGTTCGCTGCGGCATCCAGCGGCTGACCAGCATAAAAGCTGCCCCAACCGGCAGCAATGCAACGGTGGGGGTTAGCGCCACCCACCCCAGGTCATCAATAAAAATGAACCAGGCCAGAACCGTTCCGATAACCCCGCCCACCACCATCCATTGCCCCACAGACATCCAGCGATGGCGGGCCAGGCGCGGCAGTTCGGTGAAAAAGCGGGTGGCTTCCCGAACCATGTCAGCGTATACAAAGGGCAGGGCGTGCTGAAAATGTTTGTTGATATGCCACAAAGACATCACCTTGTCGTGCGGAATGTGCGGGCGCAGGCGGTTGAACAACGTGACCAGATGTTCCGGAACGGCGACCGTTTCTCCGGACGGCAGTTGCAGGGTTTGCCCGTCGGCCAAATCCTGGTTCCAGTTCAGTTGCAGCCATATTCCTTCTGTCAGGTCAATGCGCAGCAGCCCCAGCGTTGCCAGGTGAAACAGCGAAGCCAGAGCGCCTTTGGGCGTCAGGTTTTCATCAACCAGGTAGGCCACAATGCCGGGCGGCAGGTTTGACGGCGGCTCGGTGAGGTAGTCAACAACCAGCGCCGGCGGCCTGTCTCGGCCCCGCAAGTACCAGATTAGCCCGGCTGCCAACAGGCCGCCAATCAGAATCAACACAGCGGCCACGGCTGCGCCCAGTTGCAGCCGCGCGCGGCGAATTTCTGCCTGCCGGGCCTCGGCGTGAGCGTTCTCCAGCGCTGTCTGCCACGCCGGTTTGGGGGCATCGGTGGCGTTGGCCGGCATGAGCAGGCTAATCTGCCACGGTTGCCCGGCTTTCACCGGCCCCGGATGCACAAGCCCCCATCCGCCATCGGAAAAGTGGCGCAGATTGCCGCCCCGCACAGATACGTCTTCCCAGTTTGTGCCGGGCGGCAACTCAATGCGGGCCGAGGCAGATTGAACCGGCACATCACGTCCGGGAAAGACCACCGTCCAGTTTAAACGCTGGCGGCCCTGCTCAAACTGAACGGCTCCCAGGACGCGGTATTGCAGCCGAAAGGTGGTGGCCTCGCCCTTGACCAGCGCCGGAAAGTACCAATTCAATGTGAGTTCTCCGGCTTTTGCCTCATCAACCACCACCGAACGGGTATCGTCGTCGTACCAAATCCACGTGGTTGAACCCCAGGGTCTGCGAATTTTCAGACAGTATGACTCACAATCAGACGGGTTTAAACTAAACGGCTGCTCCCCCTCAAACACGCTGATGTCGTCAATATCATCCAGGTAGGCCAGCTCAATGGTCCGGTTTCCGCTGTACAGTGCGCCGGCATCAACCGCCACGCGCTGCTGTTCGGTGACGGCAAGCTGGCCGTTTTTGTCAATAGCCAGGTGAACATCAATGGCCTCAAGCCGATATTCCAGCCGGGCGTTGTCTTCGGCAATTTGCCAGGGCTGGAGTTTGGCGGGCACGGCATCCGGGGGAAAGCCGACCTGCACCTGAAAGCGGGTCCCGTCGGGGATTGCCTGGGTTGCGGTAAAGGTGATTTGGCCGTCTGCAAGCCGGGGAGAAAAGTCAGGCCCGTAGGCGGTGTACCTGACATCATTCGGATTGATGTTTTCCGGCAGGCTGATTGTCACCCGGCTATTGAGTACGGTAAAACCACTCCGGTCGGCCGGGACGGCCCGCCATTCCAGAATTGTTTCATCCGGGTAAACCCACAGCCCGCCGCTTACTTCATATTGCAGGGTAAAGGTACGTACATCGCCGGGGGCGGTTTCTTCAAACCGCCAGTTGATGGCGATGACATTTTGCGACTTGTGAATTTTTTGGGTGAACGTGCCGGGAGAACCGGCGTAGCTTTTTCTGAGGTAGGGCTTGTTCCCCTCCCAAAGCTGAACGTGGTCAATGCCTTTGGTGTAGTCGAGCGGGATTTCGGCAAAAGCGGTGCTGAATTTGCCCTGGAATTTGATTTGCTGAATTTCACGGACAATAAAATTTCCATCCGGTTTGAGCGTAATGTCAACATCGTACCGCAAGTAAGTGATGGCAGCATCTTGCAGATAAGGGCCGGCGTTGGGTGCCGGCAAAGGTTTGATGGCGCTGGGGTTATCTCTGCTTGCCCCCGCCGGAGATGCAAACAGCGGGAAGCAGAACAGAATCAACATCAATCTCAGATATATGCCTGGCCGTAATGATGTTTGCATTTCCATTCCTCCGGAAACAGGGGTTCGGGGGGCTGAAGTCAGGTATTGGGGATGGCACCGCTGCAGAAACGCCCAAATTGGGCGTCTCTGTTTTTTGCCGCCTGCCGGGTTTTCGTTCATTGTTGCTGTGCCGCAGCCGGCGGGTGGGGGGCCACAATGTGCCGGGGCGGTTATTCAAATTATCAGGGCGATAATTTGAATTGTCAAGGTGGTAGTGCGCGCATCCCTGTGTTGCCGCCGAATGTATTGCCGGCCGGTGCGGATAAAATCTTCACGGGTGTAATCAATGACCGCATCCGCACCCATCGAGCGCACCAGTTACATATTTTTGGTGCTGCACACGCCGGTAACGTGCGCTTGCATGTGGCAAGTGGCAGGTCGCAATTTCTTACCTGCCACTTACCACATAATTTGTGATTTTTGGCGGGGTCCAATTCAGCCGCTAAAACGCGTGGCTGGGCCGCAACTGCGGGCGGGGCGTTTTTACGCCTTTTACCAGCAACCACACGGCAAATGACAACTCGCCGATGAACGCCGGCAGGAACACGATCAGGGTCAGGATGGTTTCGATATCGCCGTAGTTGGGCAGCAGCACGCGGGCAAATCCGTCAATGAAGTAACCCGCTGCGGCCACCACCAGCAGGACGCCCAGAATGGCGGGAAAGTCGCTCGATTTGAAGACCAGGTAGCCCACCAGCAGAATACTGGCGGCAAACAACACCAGGCCGATGGTGTAGCCAACGCCGTGCATCCCCAGAAACAGCAGGCCGAGCGCCTGCGCCTGCGCCGCGCCCAGCGCGGTCACGGTGGCTGCGCCGGTTACCAACTGCAAGCCCACAAACAGGTTCAGCAAATTGACGGCCAAAATGGCGGCCTGTCCCAGCCTGAAAAATGCTGCCAGCAAAGAAAGCGGCTGGCTGACCGGTTTGAGCAGGATGTAAAACAACAGGGCCAGCGCCACGTCGGCCAAAATCATGACAAGGTCGGCGGCAATGCCCAGGCGGAACAGCGGTTCAGCCGCCGCAATGTTGCCGGCCGTGGCCGCGGCGTCGCCGGGCGCAATCAGACTCTGCCGCACAAAGAACTCGGCAAAAATACCGGCGGCAATGATGATGACGTACAGTACGCCTGCAATTCGTGCCATTTTTTTGTTTGAATACATTTTAATTCCCCCATTTCTGATAAAAATTAAACTGAACAACGAGCCTGAAGCTACCGTCCGGCATCCGGTGTGTTCACCGGGCTCGGTTCCAGGCGATTGACCGAGAGCAGCGGCAGGCCCAAATCGCGCACTTTTCTGAGCAGGCCGTACAGCGCGGCCTGGTCAACCGCCAAAGCGGTGAGAACGGTGTTGCCGTGCTTATCCGGGGTGATGGTCACCCCGCCGAACCAGTCTGCCCACTGCCGGCCCAAATGCCCCTCGAGCCTGATTTGGTAGAGCAGTGGCTGGTCCGGTTCGGTTTTTTGGTGGTGTGTGTCCGGCATCGCTTTGTTCCTGATTCGGCGGCGCACTTGTTTGGGTCGTGTGCTCATCGTACCGGTAGTATATCGCTCATCCGGGGTTGATGTATAGACACTTTGGTGTTATGCGGGGTGTTATTTTTTGGTGAAGGGGGTTGATGGGGAAATTGGGCCGGCGGTTACACCAGACCCAGTTCACGGGCGCGGGCCACGGCTTCGGTGCGGCGCTGAACGTTCAATTTACCAAAAATCCGGCGATTGTGGCCTTTCACCGTGTCCAGTGCCAAAAAGAGCCGCTCGCTGATTTCACGGTTGGAAAGCCCCTGCGCAATCAGGTGCAGAACTTCCAGCTCGCGGCGGCTCAACGGTTCAACCAGCGGTTGGGGGACGGGGGGAACCAGTTGGGCGGCGACTTGCGGCTCGAAGGCGGCCAGCAATGTATCAATGTAATCCGGACGCTTTCCGCCTTCGGCCTTTAATTTTTTCAGCAATTCCGCCAGTGATGGCCCTTCGGTGGTGAAAAGGCGGACAAAGCCCTCCGGCGCGGCCAGTACCACGGCGCGCTCCAGCGATGCCAGCGCCTGCGGAATGTGGCCCTGCGCCCGGTGGGCCAGCGCCTGCAACAGCAAAATTTCGATGGCACTGCCTGTTCTGCCGCCCTGTTCCGCCGCTTGCAGCAGGCGCTCAAGCAGACGCGCGGCCTCTTGCAGGAAGCGGTCCGTGCCATCGCGCTGAAATTGCGCCAGCAGAATTCTGGCCAGCGTCAGGTGTTCAAATTCGCGCAGGAAGCTGAGTTCATCATCCGCAGACAGGCCCTGCTCGCGCGCCCAACTCTGTGCGTCGGCCGGCCGCCCCTGGGCCAGCCAGACCCGCGCCCGTATGGCCGCAATAGGACGTGCTTCGGGGAGCGGGCCCCGGTAGTAGGCCCGTTCCGCCGCGTCAAGCATGTTGAGCGCGGCATCCAACGCGCCCTCGTCAAGGCTGATTTGCGCCCGGGCGCGGCACCAGCGGTAGCGCCAATCGGCCAGCGCAATTTGCTCACCCAGCTTTTTGCTGGTTTGCAAATGCCGGGCGGCGGCCTCCGCATCGCCCTGCTGGTGATGCACCAGCGCCAGCCCCACGTGCAGGTCTGCCGTGACCGGCCGCACCACCGGGTTGTCCTGCGCCGGCTCCAGCGCCAACGCCTGCTGGTAGACGCGTTTGGCATCGCGCAGCCGCCCCTGCAACAGGCGGATGTCGCCCAGCCCAATGGCGCTGCTGGCGGCAAACAGCAAGTTGCCGGCCAGTTTCAGATGCTGCTGCCCCTCGGCCAGCCCCCGGTAGGCGGCGTCCAGTTCGCCGTTGGCCCAGTAGGCCAGCCCCAGCAGCGAGGTCACCTGCCCGTGGCGCAGGTGGTCGTCCGCGGGCAGCAGGTCGAGCGCCTGCCGGGCGTACTTTGCCGTGGCGGCCGCATCGCCAAACGATTGGGCGTGGTAGGTGCCGGCAGAGACGCGAGCTGCGTTTTGTCCACTACCACCATTTCCGGCGGCGGTTCTGCCCGCCCCGCCAGCAACTCAATCCACCGTTCGGCGTTGCGCAGGTGTGGCTCGGCGGCCTCCATGTGGCCGTTGTCCAGCAAGGCCCAGGCATAGC
>RFJF01000461.1 GCA_003695455.1 Chloroflexota bacterium | reverse complement strand
GGCCGCTACACGGCGGCGCGCCCGGCCCGGCGCTCGATATGGTGTTTGAGATTGGTCAGGCTGACCGCGCCGAGGCGTTTTTGCGGCGCAAACTTGAGCGCGGCGAACGGCTGATGGGCTTTGGTCACCGGGTGTACAAAGTGCGGGACCCGCGCGCCGAGGTGCTGTCGGCGGCGGCGGAACGGTTTTACCGGGCCGGGGGAAATATGGGGCTGTACAATCTGGCGCGCCACGTGGAAGAAACGGCGGTCCGGTTGCTGGCGGAGTTTAAACCGGGCCGCGCCCTGCAAACCAACGTCGAATTTTACACGGCGTTGCTGCTGCACGGGCTGGGCCTGCCCACCGATTTGTTCACCCCGACGTTTGCTGTGGGGCGGGTAGCCGGCTGGACGGCTCACTGTTTTGAACAGCAGCAAACGGGCCGCCTCATCCGGCCCAAATCTCGCTACGTGGGCCAGATTGGCCGCCGCTGGCCCGTGGGGGAAATGGGGTAGGGAGAAAGACGGAAGGAGAGTAACTCTCCTTCCTGTCTACGCTTTATCAGCAAACTGAACCATTTGCGTTGCAGTGGGAAACGGAATTGTAATACCTTTGTCGGCAAAAGCATCCAGGATGGATTGATGCAGTTCGTTTTTGACCCTGCCGCTCAACAGCGGATTAGCAATCCATACGTACAAGTAATAATCAATGCTGAAATCTCCAAAATTCTCAACCCGCACATCAGGCGCAGGGTCCCGCATAACGTTTGGATGGGCAGCAGCAATCTCTAACAATGTTTGCATCACCTGGCGGTAATCATCATCGTAGCTGGCGCCCACCAGCAACTTGATGCGCACGTGCCGGCTTTTGCCGGTGTAGGTGGTGAATGACGAAGTTACAAACTCGCTGTTGGGAATGATTTTTTCCACATTATCAAGGGTGCGCACACGAATCGAGCGGATGGTAATCAAATCAACGGTGCTGAGTTCGCCATTAAATTCAATAATATCGCCCGGACGAAGTGTGCGTTCAAAGAGCAGCAGGATGCCACTGACAAAATTGCTCAGAATAGTGCTCAGCGCAAAACCAACACCCACCGACAATCCACCGGAGATGGCGGCAATGGTGGTTGTGTTAAAGTTGAGCCGGTACAGAACGTAACCCAGGCCGATGATAATCAAGAGATAGCGCAGAAGCGTGAGTGTGGCTTGCGTGCTGCCGGGGTCGGCGCTGCCGTAGTGCGTTGCCAGAAAATGGATACCCTGGCCTAAGGCGTAAATACCTACAACCCAAAGGTAAAACCCCGCCGTGATTAAAAAGAGCGCAGATAAAGTGACGGTGTTATCAAACAGGTTGAAAACGGGCACATTTGCCAACTGGTCGCTGCGGATGAAGATGTACAGAAACTGTACGCCAATAATTACAACGAACAGGGGAATGATTAAGGTTGTTTGATATTTCTGGATACCGCGAATGTCACCCAGGGCAACGGCAACGGCCAGCGCAGCCTTCAGCATCAGGTAAAGTACAACAAGCCTGAGCAGGGAATCGATGAGGCCGGTCCGCGCACCCTGCCCGGCTAAAATTACTTTTGCCAGTTGGATGAACGCCACCGCCAAAAATCCGGACACAAGGTGAAAAACAAGGTAATAGATCAACCGTTGGCCAAAACCGGCCTCTTTGATCTGATGCCGGTAGCGGACGCGCCACCAATTCTGCGCGGCGCGCCCCAGAACAGCCGCCGCAAGCACGGCCACAATTACCACGGCCAGTTGCAACTGGACACTGGGCCGCCCCAGAAATACAAGAATGTCTGTGTTAATCTGGGACCACAGGGAAAAAATATCCTGATTTGTCATTGTGATGGCCCACCCCTGTCATTTTTAACGGCATCAATAATCATCTGCGCGCCGGCGTCGGGTGTGATAAGCCCCTCTAGCACCTGTTGGTAGATGGGGTCCGCTTCTACAATCAGGCGATTGATCAACCCATCTTGCACCGTTGTGGGAACAACCGCCGTTCGATTTTGTTGTGAAATTGCGCTTATGCGGGGAAACAGGGTTGGATTCAGGCTCACAGCCCGGTTAACCGGCGCGCGCCCCGATGTGGTTCGCGCCAGCTTGCGCTGCTGCGCCGCGTTGCTCAGGAAATTGCTCAATTGCGCCGCCGCCTCTGTTTGCACCGACGCGCTGTTCACCACTATCAGCTCAACGGTAGAGAAAGCTTGCGCGTGGGGAAAGCCGGGGAGTGTTGCCACGCCAAACTGCTCGCGCCCCAGCCTCTCTTCCAGAGAGGCCAATTCAAGCGAATCCATCACCAACAGCGCAATATCGCCGCGCACAAAACTATCCACCAAAGCACGGGTATCGGAAGAGAGCACCGCTCCCGGCGTCTGCTGGAACGCAACCAGCCAATCCAGCCAGTTGGCAATTCCGGCCTGGCTGTTTGCCGAGAGCGCATCGCCGTCAAACACCGACCCGCCCAAGCCCGTAATGCCCCAGTAACTGGCAAAAAAGGTGGCCGGCAGCCCAACCTTGATTCCCTTCTCGCTAATTGCCTGCAACGCATCAAAACTGTCCGGCGGTGTGTCAATTTGTGACCGGTTAAAATACAACACGCTGACATAAGCGTTGAGAGGCACGCCCACGCGCACATCGTTACCGCGCTGCACCGATTGTAATGTGCCCGGTTCAAAGACCGTCCAGTCAATGTCCATCTTGTTGACATTGGCCGCCAGCCCATTTTGATAGAGCAGGTGGGCGTACACACTTTCCAACCCGATGAGCACATCCGGCCCCAGCCCGGCCCGCGATGCTTCGGCAAATTCATCCAGCACGGTGGCGTATTCCTTGCGCTCAACCGAGATTTGAATCTCCGGGTGGAGCCGCCGGAAATCGGCCAGCACCTGCTCAATGACCGGCGCTTCTGCCTCGTCCCAGGTGTGCCAAACAATCAGGCGTCCTTTTACCGGCTGTGACGGGGCACAGGCAACCAACCCCAGGCACAAAACAATCAGGCAAAAGAACACCCACTTGTGATGACAAAACAATTTTTTCACGATAACACGTTGTGTCCTTGATGATGGAAGATTCTCACGCGCCCTACTGTTTTGATTTTATCAGGTCAACTGCCGATTGCACGGTTGTCAGCCCGCCGACTTCTTCCGCGGTCAGCGTGATGTCAAATGTTTTCTGGAAGGCGTCAGCCAGACTCGCCATCTTGTCGTCGTCGGCGCCCAGGTCTTGCCGAAAATCTGCATTCTCCACCACGGCATCTTCAGAAACGCCCAGCGTTTCTGCCGTAATTTCCTGCACCTGGGCCAACACATCAACGGCCCCGCGGCGCGGCGGCGCTTGTTTTGAGAGCGCGACTTCATCCGGTTGGCTGCCGCACGCCGAAACGACAACCATCAGAAGCAGGGCTGTGAGCCAGAGTGACAATTTTTTCCATTTTGTTCGTGATGTTAGAGTGTTTTGATACATGGTGTGCCTCCAATTTGAATTATCTTCTTCCTGGTGTGGAATGGCCTGTTGTGCTGGCCCATATTACTGGCGTATAGTGACGGTGACATTACTTCCCGGGGTGTCGTTGATGTAGGTAAGCACAACCCCCAACGGCGTTTCCATTGGCAAATATTCGCCCGTTGCCTCACTGCGCACGTGCCAGGGGTGGGTTGTAAATGTATGTTCTGTGTGTGATTCGCCAGGTGCCAATGTCCATCTTCCTGATTCGATACAATCCCAGTCTATCCAAATACCCGTAACATTATCATTTGTTGCATTGACAAAAGTGATGTCGTTTGACTCGCCGCCATCAGTAGAGCAAGCACCCGCCAAGGGGTCTGAAGCAACCACAGGGGGCGATGTTGGCGTGGTCACGGGTGTGCCGGTTGACGGGACGGAGGCGGCGGTTGGTGTTGCTAACGGGGCGCCGGTGCTAAACGTGATGTTATCAAAGGAAAGTGTCCCGATTTTTGGCCCATCAATGCGATCAACGACCAGACCAAGAAAACGAATTGGATAGTCAATAGTGCCATTATCAGGGCCGTAAACGCGGCCACCTGGCCAAGGCGCATTTGCGTCGATGACGCCCGTTACCTGTTTCCACCCCGTGTAAGTTATTGTTCCCGTCGGCACCGACCACACCTCACCATTTGCATCTTCAATCCAGATATTTAAGAAATGACCTGATCCGTCTCCATAAACCCAGATTTGAACCGAACCCGGTTTGCCGCTTGCGGCAATGGGATGTGTGAAGACAACAAAATCATCCGCAGGCGTGGCTGCTGAGAAATCGTACTCCAATTTTCCCGCAAAACTGCCTTCTTTTACGGGGTTGGTACTTTGGGTGAATGTGCCATAAGGCTGGTCGCCTCGTTTCCAGGAACCAAACTGCTCAAACGAAATTGATTCTGGCGTAGGCGATGCTGATACCACCGGCGGGGTCTTTGTAATGGTCGGTGTTGGCACCGGCGTGTCGGTTGGCGGGATGGAGGTGGCAGTGGGTGTTGGCGGCACCGGCGTGTCGGTTGGCGGAACGGATGTGGCGGTTGGTGTTGGGGGAATCGGCGTGTTGGTTGGCGGCACGGAGGTGGCGGTTGGC
>RFJF01000460.1 GCA_003695455.1 Chloroflexota bacterium | reverse complement strand
GGTGGGAAACCCGTACAATGAAACAAATGGCGATGGATGCCCCACCCGCTTCACCCAAAAATCACAAACCCCATCACGCAGGGGAGAGCCGTCGGTTCGCCCCTACACAACATGATGATACGCCCGGTAGGGGCACGGTGCACCGTGCCCCCACAACACCATGCCCCTACACCATCCCGCCCCTACGACGAACCCTTGCGTTGGGCCAACGCCGCCCAACCGGCCAGACCCGGCGGAACCCCCAACTGCTCATCCAACCGCAAATTCCGCGCCAGCCCCTCCAGCGCCTGCAATGCCTGTGCGTAATTCATCCGGCTGGCAAGCTGGTACACCGTCACCCAGGCGCTCAACGCCTCATTCACCTGTTCATTTTGCAGATAGATATGGCCCATATTAAACAACGTGGCACACAACCCCGCCGCGTCGCCGATTTCCTGCCTGATTTTCAGCGAGCGCTCCAGGTAGGCCAGGGCGGTGTCGTAGTCGCCGCGCGCATCATAGATTTGGGAGATATTATTGAGGGTCGTCCCTTCGCCGGATTTGTCGCCGATTTCCTGACTGATTTTCAGCGAGCGCTGGAAGAAGGGCAGCGCCTGGTCGTAGTTGCCCAGGTGCAGGTGCTGCTTGCCGGTCTGGCCCAGCGCTTCCGCCTGAATCTGCAAATTTTGCGACTCACAAATGGGGGGCAGCCACTCCGCCAGCAGCGTTTCGTACAGCCCGTCCCGGTTCAGCGGCCCCACAATGTAGTCCAGCGCCCAGAGGTCGGCGCCATCCACATCTCCGGCGGCGCGCAAGGCCTGGTGCACGGCCACCGCCTGCGCCAGCGTGCGCCGCTCATTTTCAAACAAGTACAACTGGTACGCGGCCGCCGCCTGCCGTACTGCCTGCGCCGGCGCTTCCCCCATCTCCGCCGCCAGCGGCGTTAGCTGGTACTCCCGCGCCTGCCAGCGGGCGTTGTCCGTCTGCTCCACCAGGGAAACGGCCAGCAGCCGGGTCAGCGCCTCCTCTGGGCGTGTGCCATCCGGCAGTCCGCCGTCTGCTAGCCCCACTTTCACCACCCCTTCCAGGGGCACGGGCATCTGGTAGGCGGCCAACCGGGGCAGCAGCGCCCGCGCCGCCTCGTCCAGCCGGGCAATCACCGTTTGCAGCGCCATGTCGGCTACCGTCTCCGCCTGCGCCTGGGTCAGCTTCTCCAGGAAGGCCGCTTCTTCCGCCCCGGCCATCCCCTGTACCGCCCCGGCAAAAAAGCTCAATCCGCGTCCGTTGCCGTGCAGCGCGTCGTACACTTGCCGCATCCGCTGCCGGTCGGTCAGCCACGCCGCCGCCAGCTTGCCCTGCTCCACCAGCGCCAGCCCCATGCGCAAAAAGTCGCCGGTGCTGGCATGGGCCAACGACAGGTGGTCGGCTTCCGGCCAGTCCGGCAGCCGCCAGCGGGAAGTGGCCAGCAAAATCAACCCTTGGTCGGTCAATTTTTGCCCTGCCGCCAGCCACGCCGCTAGCCGCTCGTCCGCCAGCCCGTGCGGGTAGTCGGGGTCCTGCGCCGTCTCCAGGTTGTCCAGAAACAGCACCACCTGGCCGCCGCTTTGCGCCAGCAGCAGCCGCAGCAGCTCCTCCGCCCGCTCCGCTTCTGTTTCCAAAAAGCGCTCCATGCTGGCGTAGCGGTCGCGGTGGGCGTCGCTCAACCGCCGGATCACGTCCAACGTAAATTTACGCCAGATGTTCTCCGGTCGGGCGGCGTAAGCCACTACTTCATAACCGCGCCGGTGTAAATCCAGCGCCAGTTTGCCTGCCAGCGCCGTCTTGCCCTGCCCGCCCGGCCCGGTGATGAGCAGTTGGCGCAGCTGCCCGGTGCGCAGGCGGCTTTTCAGCGTCCGCAGTTCGGCGCGGCGGCCAATAAATTGGGGCGGCAGGGTCACCGTCTCCAGCGTCAGGCTGGCGGCGGCGCGCTCCGGCGTGGGCTGGGCCTCAAACTCCCAGTCCAGCAGCGCCCTTTCCGGCTGGCGGCTCAGCAGCAGGGGCAGGCTCCACTGTCCCAGACTCAATTCGGCCAGGGCGCTGTCGCCGCCCAGCAGGGGGCTGTCCTTCAGCGGGGTGATAATGGCGCGGCGGCCGGATTGTACGGCCGCGTCCACCCGTTCCTTCCGGGCAATGGCATCGGCAAAGGCGCGGGCAAAGAGCGTCCCCGCCCGGTCCAGCACCGACTCGCGCATCCCCACCACGTGGGGCACGCCCGCCGCGCTCAACTGCCACACCAGCCCCGCATTCAGCGCATCGGACGCCGTTTTGCCCAGTTCACAAGACACCAGCACGGCGCATTCCACGCTGCTGCCGCGAAAGGCGGCGGCCACACGCTTTTCATCCACCAGCTCGCTGCCGCCATCCTCTCCCTCAAACAGGAAAAAGCTGGCGGGCGGCTGTTTGCTCAGCGGGTCGTGGTGGAAAGTGCCGTGTCCACCCAAAAAGACAAGGTGGGGTTTGGTGTTTTGCAGCAATTTCTCCAGAGTAGAAAAGCGCCCATCATCCGGCATCTCCAGCACGGCCAGCCCTTCCGCCAGCAGTGGAGCCAGCGCGTCTAAAATCTGCGCCTGTTCCGCCTCAATGTCCAGCCGCTCCTTTTCCGCGTCCAAATCATCCGGCAGGGCGGTAAAGAGGAGGACACGCAGGGGGCCTTTGTCCGGCGGGGTGGCCGGGGCGGGGCGGTCAGGCACGCGCCGCGACAGGGTAAAGCCGTTTTCCCGCGCCAAAAAGCCGTGTTCCGGGTGGTACAGCGTTTCCCAGGGCAGTTGGTGTACGGCCGCATCCCCGCTCTCGATGATGATGGGCAGGGTGGCGCTGCCTGCCTGGGCCAGCGCGGCGGCAAATGGTTCGGTCACGTCCAGCGAGTGCCACAACGCCATGCCAATCGCTTGCAAGGCGGCATCGGTGACCAGTTGGTCGTTGGCGGCGTAGGCGTGGGCCAGGCGGCTGGCATCATGTTTCAGGCCGGGGTGGTCGGCCAGGAAGTTGTCGGGTACAGAGATGATGAATGGGTTGGCAGTAGGCATGGGTTATTCCTTTGGGGTTTGAGATTGGGAGATTCAATCTCTCAATCTCTTAATCTCTTAATCTCTCAATCTTTCAATCTTTCAATCTTATTGGTCAACGCTCCTGTTTTGGGCGAGATGGCGCGGGGCGCAGGCCTCCCGTTATTCGTAAAAGGTTTCCGCGCCATCTCGCCTCAACAATAAATATCGTTCGGTAGGGGCGAGCCGCCGGTTCGCCCCTACAAAATGATGATACGCCTGGGTAGGGGCACGGTTTTTGGGCGAGATGGCGCGGGGCGCAGGCCTCCCGTTATTCGTAAAAGGTTTCCGTGCCATCCTGCCCCAACAATAAATATCGTTCGGTAGGGGCGAGTCGCCGGTTCGCCCCTACAAAATGATGATACGCCTGGGTAGGGGCACGGTGCACCGTGCCCCTACCACACCGCACCGTGCCCCTACCACACCGCGCCATTCCGCCCCTACCGGCTTCTGGGACGGGTAGGCAGAACGTCGGGAAGCTGCAAGGTGGTTTGTTCTCCGGTTTTGTCGCCGCGCATGGTGGGGGTGGTGCGCCGTTCGTATGGCTTCAGGTCTACCTCCGCCTCTGCACCGCAGAAGGGGCAGGCAACCAGCACAATGCGCACGCCTTCGGTGCTGCGCAGCAGGCTGTATTCTTCCTGACAATCGCTGTTCCAGCATTTGAATTTGAGTCGTTGGTCGGTCATGGGGTCTCCTTGTTTGCAAAATTGGTTCAATCTGCCAGATTGAACCAATTTATAAGGGTTAAAAAACCAAAACGGCCGCACCCACAATGCCTACCCAAAAGAAAAGGATGGCGGGGATGAGCAGGCGGCGTTTGTGCTGGGCGCTTTTGAGAAAATAATCTTCCAGTCCCAACACCGGCCGGTCACTGGCAGGGTCACCTTTGACCACGGTTGGGTCTACGTCCCAGCGGCGGGGGATGAGGCTGGCGAGGGTGAAAAGCAAGGCCAGCAGCCAGCCGCCAAAGGCGACGTAGAGCCAGTTGTTGGCGGTGAGGGTGGCTTTTTCGCCCTGCACCAGTTTGAGGACGGCGGCGTAAAGGCCGGGTATGGCCAGTTCCAGGGTAATGAGCTGCCCGGCCAGTTTGTCCATCTGTTCGCTCTGGGCGGCGAACTGCTCATAAAATTTTTCGCGCAGTTTGGCCGTGCCGGGGGAAACGGGGCGGGCGGTGGGGATGGGGTTTTGGGTCATAGGTGTCCTCCTGGTGGGGGGATTAGAGATTGGAGATTGGAATTGAGGATATTATAGCGTAAGATGGGCTGGTTTTGGGCAGGGGGTTTGGCGATATGATAACGGCCGTTTCCACCAGACTTGT
>RFJF01000002.1 GCA_003695455.1 Chloroflexota bacterium | reverse complement strand
CCGCTTAGCATTGCTGGACGAAATTATCAGTCTACTTGTTACCGAAATCAACCGGCAAAAAAATTACAACCGGCGCAAGAAATAATTTTCGCCATTCGCCATTCGCACATTCGTCATTTGTACATTTTGACAGGGTTTAAACCATGAATTATGAAGAAATATCCACTCTCGAATCAACTTACACCTCCGGCGGGGTGGGCCGCCGGCCGGTAGCGATTGTGCGGGCCAGCGGCGCTCGTCTGTGGGACAGCGAAGGCAACGAATACATTGATTGTGCCGCCTCGCAGGGGTGGGCTAACGTGGGCCACAGCCACCCGGCGGTGGTGGCCGCCATTCAGCGCCAACTGCAAATCTACGTGGCCGGGCAGGAAAGCAGTTTCAACGATCAGCGCGCCCTGTGGATGCAGGAACTGGCCGGCGTGCTGCAACCCAGTCTGAACTGGGACGGTTGCGTCATCCACCCCTCTAACTCCGGCACCGAAGCCAACGAAGCCGCCATCAAATTTGCGCGCTACATCACCGGCCGGCCCGGCATTGTGGCCGCCAAACGCAGTTTTCACGGGCGCACAATGGGCGCGCTCAGCCTGACCTGGAACCCCAAATACCGCAAACCTTTCGAGCCGCTGGTTCCCGGCGTAACCCACGCCACCTTCGATGACATTGACAGCTTTGCCGAAGCCGTTGGCGACGACACCGCCGCCGTCATCATTGAAATTGTGCAGGGCGAAGGCGGCGTCTTTCCCGGCTCCGGCGAGTTTTTCCGGGCGCTGCGCCAACTCTGCACCGAGCGCGGCGCGCTGCTGATTGTGGACGAAATTCAGACCGGGGTAGGGCGCACCGGTCGCTGGCTGGCCTGCGAACATTTCGGCCTGTCGCCGGATGTGGTAACGCTGGGCAAATCCATTGGCGGCGGCCTGCCAATGGGCGTTACGGCCTGGCGCAGTGAGTTGGGCCGTCTTAAACCGGGCCTGCACGGCAGCACCTTTGGCGGCAATCCGCTGGCCTGCGCCGCCAGCCGAGCCGTGATTCAGGTGATGCGTGATGAAAACCTGCCCGCCCGCGCCGACCGGTTGGGGCAGGAACTCCGTGAAAATCTGGCGGCGCTGCCAACCCAAAAAATCCGGCAGGTTCGCGGATTGGGGCTGATGGTGGGCGTGGAACTGCGCGGCAAAGTGACGCCGGTGCTGCAACAACTGATTCAGCGCGGGGTGTGGGCGCTCCCTGCCGGGCTGAATGTGCTGCGCCTGCTGCCGCCGCTGGTCATTCAGGAGGAAGATTTGGCACGCGTCACCGCCGTCATCGGTGAAGTACTGGCGTGATTTTGCGGCCCGGTTTTTTGGTGTTACGGGCAAACGGTGTACAATGTAGCCACAGAGTAGCCACAAGCAGGACCATTGAGAATGAAACCAACCATCGGCATCCGCGAGTTAAAAAATCAGGCATCAAAAATAGTGCGCGCCGTCAGAGAAGAGCAGCACGAAGTGGTCATCACCCACCAGGGCAAGCCGGTAGCAATCATCCGGCCCTTCACCCCGGAAGACCACGCCGAACTCACCCGCCAAACCACGCAGCACACGCTGGACGACATCGGCAAACTGGCCCGGCGCATCACCGATTCGTGGGTGTCTGATTCCGGCGCGGTTGAACTTGTTGAAGAACAGCGACGCTGACCGATGCCTGTCATTGACGCCAGTGTGTACGTTGCATTGCTCAACCGCAACGAGCCGGCCCACCCAATCTGCTGGCGCTGGTTTGAGCAGGCACAACTCAATCAGGATGTAGTGGCAGCCCCAATGATTTTGCTGGCTGAAGTAGCGGCGGCGCTCAGCCGGGGCACAAATTCGCCGGAGTTGGCGCAGGCCGCCGTTGCCCAGATTGTTGAACAAAAGCTGATTGAACTGGTTCCGGTAACGCGTGATTTGGGCCACCGCGCGGCAAAAATTGCCGCCGAGTACCGCATTCGGGGTTGCGATGCAGTTTACGTGGCGCTGGCCCAACTGCAAAATGATCGGCTGATTACACTGGACCGGCAGCAACTGGAACGCGGCAGCGCCGTAGTTTCCACACAGAGGCCAAACTATGACTGAACAGAACGAAGCCATTGAACTGCTCACCAAGCTGGTCTCCATTCCCTCGCCTTCGGAACATGAGCGCAAAGCGTCTGCTTTTTTGGCCGGCTGGATGAATGCGCATGGTCTCAAGTCGCACGTGGATGAAGTGCACAACGCCGTGGGCGTCAAAGGCAATGGCCCCAAAGAGATTCTACTGCTGGGGCACATTGACACCTTTCCGGGCGAGGTTCCGGTGCGCCGCGACGGCGATGTGCTGTACGGGCGCGGCAGTGTGGACGCCAAAGGGCCGCTGGCGACGTTTGCCGCCGCCGCCGCACGGGTCAGCGTGCCAAAGGGCTGGCGCATCAGCGTGATTGGCGCGGTTGAAGAGGAATCGGCTACCAGCAAGGGCGCGCGCCACGTACTGGCCCGGCGTATGGAACCGGAACAGCACCCCGCGTTTTGCGTCATCGGTGAGCCGAGCAATTGGGACCGGGTGACGCTGGGCTACAAGGGCCGCCTGCTGATGGATGTGACCCTGCGTGTGCCGTTCAGCCATTCGGCGGGCGAAGGCCGTTTGCCGGCGGAGCAGGGGGTGGATTTTTGGCGACAGGTTGAAAATTTATGCGCCGAAAACAACGCCGCACGCGGCGCAAAATCGCCGTTCTCGCAATTGTCGCCTTCGCTGCGGTACATTGCCAGCCACGATGAGGGCGCGTTTGGTTCGGTGGTGATGAGTTTGGGGTTCCGGCTGCCGGTGGATATTTCACCGGCGCAACTGGAGGTAGACATGCGCAACCTGCTGAACACCGTGGCGGAAGGCACCGTGGCGGAGGCGCAATTTTCCGGAGGGGAGCCGGCCTACAAAGGCGACAAATCAAATTTGCTGGTGCGGGCGTTTTTGCGAAGCATCCGGGCCGGGGACGGCAAGCCCCGGTTTGTGGTCAAAACCGGCACTGCCGATATGAACGTGGTTGGCCCGCACTGGCCCAACACGCCCATCGTGGCTTACGGCCCCGGCGACAGCAACCTAGACCACACACCTAACGAACACATTCACCTGACGGAATATTTGCGCGCCGTGGATGTGCTGGCCGGGGCGCTGGAACAACTGATGGCCGGCTAACCGGCTTACGGCAGAGGGCGGCGGGTGATGGTGAATTCATCCACCGGTTTCCCGCCGATGAGATGCTCCTGAATGATCCGCTCGAGTACATCCGGGGTACAGGAATGATACCACACGCCTTCGGGGTAAACCACGGCAATTGGCCCCTGCTGGCAAATGCGCAGGCAGTTGGCCTTGGTGCGGTACACGCCGCCCGCGCCGGTCAGGTTTAGCTCGGAAAGGCGGCGTTTCAGGTAGCTCCAGCTTTCCAGTCCGGCGGATTTGTCGCAGCATTTGGGTTTGGTCTGGTCGCTGCACAAAAAAATGTGCCGCCGTATCTGGTTTACGCCCAGCGATTGGGCAATGTCGGGCAGTGGTTTCATTGGGTCATCCCTGCAAATTTTGAGGGCGGTACTGTAGCACACACATCTGCAAAAATCAAACGCTGCGGAGGCACCATGAGTAACATAATCGGCATCCGCCGGGAAGATAAAAACAAATGGGAGCGCCGGGTTCCACTTACGCCGGAACATATCAAAAAACTGGTGCAGGATTTTAGAACTAACTTCATTATTCAGCCGTCACCGGTGCGCGTCTTTGCAGACAATGACTACGCGCAGGCCGGGGCTGCCGTACAAGAGGATTTATCGGCGGCGCAGGTTGTGCTGGCGGTCAAGGAAATTCCTCCGGAACTCCTGCGTCCCAACACTACGTACCTGTTCTTTTCGCACACCATCAAGGGGCAGGCTTACAACATGCCCCTGCTGCAAAAATTGCTGGACCTCAACTGCCAGTTGATTGATTACGAACGCATTGTTGATGAACACCGGCGGCGGCTCATCTTTTTTGGGCGGCACGCCGGGCTGGCCGGAATGGTTGACACCCTGCACACGCTGGGACAGCGGCTGGCCTGGGAAGGGTTTGACACCCCGCTGGCCGGCATCCAACTGACCTACCGGTACGGCAGCCTCGATGCAGCCCGGCAGGCCATCCGCGAGGTGGGGCGGCAGATTGCAGAAAACGGGCTGCCGGTGGAACTGACGCCGCTGGTGGTGGGCATTGCCGGGTACGGCAACGTATCGCGCGGCGCGCAGGAGATTCTGGAACTTCTGCCCATCCGCGAAATCACACCCGCCGATTTGCCGGGTCTGGCGGAGCAGGATGATTTGGAACGCAACAATATTTACAAAGTTGTGTTCACCGAAGCCGACACGGTTGAGCCGCTGGCAGACGGCGCGCCGTTCATGTTGCAGGAATTTTTTGAACACCCGGAACGGTACCGCTCTAAATTTGAGGCGTACCTGCCGTACCTGTCGGTGCTGGTCAACTGCATTTACTGGGATACGCCCTACCCGCGCCTGCTCACAAAAACGGCCACCCGCCGGCTGTTTGCGGGCAACACGCCGCCGCGCTTGCGCACCGTTGGTGATATCAGTTGCGATATTGAAGGCGGCATTGAAATCACGCTCAAAGCCACAGACCTCGACGCGCCGGCGTTTGTGTGGGACCCGGACACAGACTCGGCCGTTGACGGCGTGGCGGGGCGCGGCCCGGCGGTGATGGCCGTGGACAACCTGCCCTGCGAACTGCCCATTGAATCTTCCACTGATTTTGGCAACGCCCTGCTGCCGTTCATCCCTGCGCTGGCCGACGCCAACTTTGCCGACGATTTCGACTCGGTGGCGCTGCCGATGGCGCTCAAACGGGCCACTATTGTTTACCACGGCCAACTCACGCCGGATTACCAATATTTGGCAGAGTATTTGAGTTAGTAGAGTTGGTGGAGTTAATTGAGTTTGTAGAGTTGGTGGAGTTTGGTGAGTCATCGGTCATTCGCCATTCGCCATTCATAATTCGTCATTCGTAATTGATAATTAAACGAGGGTTTTCAACGATGAAAAATGTATTAATTCTGGGAGCCGGGCTGGTTACCGGCCCAATTGTACACTATCTACTGGACAAAGGCTACCACGTAACCGTTGCCAGCCGAACCGCCGCCAAAGCCGAGGCGTTGCTTGGCAACCACCCCAACGGCGTGGCGATGGCCTATAACATCGCTGCCGACACAGACGGTTCGCAGCTAACGCAACTGGTCAGCCGGTGCGATTTAGCCGTGAGTTTGCTGCCCTACACCCACCACGTTACGGTAGCCCGCGAGTGCATCCGGCAGAAAAAACAAATGGTCACCACCTCGTATGTTAGCCCGGCCATGCGAGAACTTGATTCCGAGGCTCGTGCCGCCGGCATCATCATCCTCAACGAGGTGGGGCTGGACCCCGGCATTGACCACATGAGCGCCATGCAAATCATTCACCGGGTACAGAATGCCGGCGGTCATGTTGACGGATTTATGTCCTACTGCGGCGGTCTGCCCGCGCCTGAAGCCAACGACAATCCGCTGGGTTACAAATTCAGTTGGAGCCCGCGCGGGGTGCTGCTGGCAGCCCGAAATTCCGCCCATTACCTCAAAAACGGGCAGGATGTAACCGTCCCCGGCGAGAAACTGTTCAAACACTACTGGCCATTGCAGGTTGAAGGACTGGGTGAATTTGAAGCCTACCCCAACCGCGACTCGGTGCCGTACCGCCAGATTTACGGCATTGACGATACCGCCACCATGTATCGCGGTACCCTGCGCAATGCCGGCTGGTGCGACACGCTGGACAACGTGGCCCACATCGGTTTTTTGGATGAAACCCCGCGCCCCGTATCCGGCGTTACATTTGCCCAATTCACCCGCAGTCTGCTGCCCGCCGACGCCCCCAACAGCGGCAACATCAAAGCCGATCTGGCGACCGCACTTGACCTGTCCGCCGACAGCAAAGTGATTTCTGACCTGGAATGGCTGGGGTTATTTGCTAACGACCCTATTCAGATTGAAGCAGATGAAATCTCGCCGCTGGATTTGCTGACCCGGCAAATGCTGGAGCGGATGGAATATGCCGAGGGCGAGCGCGACCTGATTGTGCTGGTGCATCACTTTGACGCCAGCTACCCGGACGGCAAAAAAGAACATATCACCTCTACCCTGATTGCCTACGGCGAACCCGGCGGGGATTCGGCGATGGCCCGCACCGTCAGCCTGCCCGCCGCTATTGCCGTGGATTTGATTCTGCGCGGCAAAATCACCGCAACCGGGGTGCAAATTCCTGTCACGCCCAACCTGTACGAGCCAATTCTGGCCGGGTTGCAAACGCTGGGGATTGAGTGTGTTGAAACGGTAGAGCCGGTTCAGGCGTAAATTTACCACTTTTCGCCACTCAACCTGATTTTTTTTGCCGTTTTACGCCATTTATCCAATATTTTTGCCAACCTTAAAAAAATTTGGGAAGGGTTGACAGAAATTTAACTCTTGTGATATGCTGGGTGGACAAATTTAACGAAAGGAGTGCAGACATATGCAATATAAGAAACTGATGCCTACCGCACGGATTTTTGTCTTGCTCGCTGATTTTGGCGATGGTGTTCGCGTGCCGAATCGTGGTGCGTCTGCATGCCTCGAACGTTCGTTCTAATTTTCAGGTAACGAATTTAGAGCCGCAGACCACGCTTCTGCGGCTTTTTTATTTGCAACCCCGGTACGGGGCAGCTATCAAATACAAGCCGCAGAATCCAAATCTGCGGCTTTTTCTTTTGGGAGAACAACAAACCAGCGTGTAAATCGTATTAAAAATGGGAGGATGTTTCATGGCAAAATCAGGTGTTGACAATTGTACTCACGCTGTCTACAAAGTATTGGCCGATAATTTTTCAGGAGTGAATCACCATGTTTTCGCCGGAAGTAAACTATTGGGTCTCGCAGGAACAGCACCGGGACCGGCTGTTAGAACTGGAACGCCACCGGCTCGTCCGGCTGGTTGAAAATCAGAAACCCGGCCGGCACTGGCACCGAAAAGCCAGCCGCCGGTTGGGCCGCCGGCTGCAGCAGTGGGGGCATCGCTTAGAGGGCTACGGCAGTTCTGCCACCCCCAAAACTGCACCGGCAGACACGTAGTGGGAGAGCGTGCGGCGCGGTTTGCGGGCTGAACCACAACCGCGCCGTACGTTGCAGTTTAATGATTACCGCAAGGAATTTGCAATGCAACATTCAAAATTTTATCCGCCGCTGGATTTAACAGCGGCGCTATCCAAAAACAGACTGGTGGGGCTGTGGCGCATGCTGGCCGGTTTCCGCTGGATTTATCTGGCGGCCATTGCCAGTTTGGCCGTGGCTACCGGCGCGCGCTCGCTCACCTACCTGCTGCTGCAACAGTTTGTTGATGATGTGCTGGTAGAACAGACCAACGCCACGCCGCTGTACCTGTTTGCGCTGGGGTTTGTGGGGCTGGCCCTGATTCAGGGCACGTTCACCTTTTTCAGCGGGCGGCTGGCCGCCCGTTCGTCCGAGGGAGCGATTTTGCGGCTGCGTAACTACCTGTTTGACCACTTGCAGCGGTTGTCGTTCAGCTACCACGACCGCGCCCAAACCGGCGAACTGGTGCAGCGTTGCAGTTCAGACGTGGACACCATCCGCCGCTTTTTCTCCGATCAGGCCATTGGCGTGGGGCGCATTGCCCTGCTGTTTACCGTCAACCTGATTGCCCTGCTCTCGCTGAATGTGAAGTTGGGGCTGCTGTCGGTTATTTCGATGCCGGTAGTGGTCACCATTTCGATTTTGTTCTTCCGCAAAATTCACGCCGCGTACGAACTGCACCAGGAGCAGGAAGGCCGGCTTTCAACCGTTTTGCAGGAAAATCTGAGCGGCGTGCGGGTAGTCAAAGCGTTTGCCCGCCAGCCGTACGAAATTGGCAAATTTGAGGAAAATAATCAGGAGCAGTACAAACGGGGCAAGCACCTGCTCAAACTGCACAGTTTTTACTGGCCGGTGGTCGAGACAATTTCCGGCGCGCAGATGTTGTTTGTCTTTTTCATCGGCGCGCTGATGACCATCAACGGCGAAATTACCATTGGCACGTATCTGGCAGTATCCGGGCTGGTTATCTGGATTATCTGGCCTATGCAAAACCTGGGGCGGCTGATTGTGCAAACCTCGATGAGTCTGGTCAGCTACAAGCGCGTTGGCGAAATTCTGTCGCAGGACCGGGAGCGAATGGGCGACGACGGCGGGCAAATCAACCGGCCCATCCGCGGCCACATCCGCTTTGAGCAGGTTGGCTTTGAGTACGAGAAAGACACGCCGGTGCTGCAAGACATCAATTTTGAGGTGCAGCCCGGCCAGACCGTGGCTCTGCTGGGGCCAACCGGCTCCGGCAAAAGCAGCCTCATCAATCTGCTGGCCCGTTTTTACGGGTACAGTGGCAGCATTTTGCTGGACGGCGCGGAGTTGCGCGACTACGCCCGGCATGCGCTGCGGCAGCAGATTGGCATTGTGGAGCAGGAACCGTTTCTCTTTTCGCGCACTATCCGCGAAAACATTGCCTACGGCGTGCATCGCCCGGTGAGCGACGAGGAAATTGAGGCCGTGGCTCGCGCCGCTGCCATTCACGATGTAATCATGACCTTCCCCGACGGCTACGACACGCTGGTGGGTGAAAAAGGCGTGACGCTCTCCGGCGGGCAGAAGCAGCGACTGACCATTGCCCGGACGTTACTCAAAGACCCGCGCATTCTGATTTTTGACGACGCGGTGTCGGCGGTGGACACGGAAACCGAGGCCCAGATTCACGCTGCACTTGAAACGCTGCGGTCGGGCCGGACCACGTTCATCATTGCCCACCGTATCCAGACGGTCATGCGCGCCGACATCATTCTGGTGATGGACAAGGGCCGAATCATCCAGCACGGCACGCACCGGGATTTGATGCTGCAAGAGGGCATCTACCGCAAAATCTACAACCTGCAATCGCGGGTAGAAGATGATGTGCCAACCGTTGGCGGGAAAAATGGAAAAAACGGAAACAGCACCGGCCAGCAAAACGCGCCGGTGTGGAAGGCCGGTAAAACGCCGGCATAATCAACATGTGTGACCGGCGCAGGGTGATCGGCGCAGACAGCGCCGCGCCCTGCGCCTCAAACAGTGGAGAGACTCATGTCCCACGACATCTATTTTGAAGAAGAAGAATTCACAACTCAATTCAACGGCAAAACCATCAAGCGGATTGCCCAACAAGCCTGGCCGCAATATTGGGCCTGGGTGGTTGGTTTTATCTCGCTGGTGGCGCTGGTCAGTTTGCAGGACTCCGTGTTTACCTACATCAGCAAACTCATCATTGATGAGGGAATCATCCCCGGCGATGTGGCGCGGCTCACGCAGCTTGTAACCGTGTACGCCGCCATGGTGCTGGTTCAGGCCGCCGCCGTGTTCGGCTTTATCTACCTGTGCGGCATTTTGGGCCAGCGTATCCAGTACGATCTGCGCAAAAAGATGTTCAACCATCTACAGGATTTGTCGCTGGGGTACTACGGCAAAACGCCCGTGGGCTGGATAATGTCGCGCGTCACCTCCGATGCCAGCCGCATTGCGGACCTCATCACCTGGGGCGCGCTCGACATTACCTGGGCGGTGCTCAACCTGACCACCTCGCTGGCGTTTATGCTGGTCATCAACTGGAAGCTGGCGCTGGTGATGGTGCTGGTTATGCCCATGCTGGTGGTCATCGCCTCGCTGTTCAAACGGTACATTCTGATCGAGTTCCGGCGCGCGCGCAAGCTCAACTCAAAGCTGACCGGCGTGTACAACGAAAACATCACCGGTGTGCGGGTGGTCAAGGCGCTGACCCGCGAGGAGAAAAATCTGGAAGAGTTTGACGGCATGGCCACCAATCTGTACCGGGCCAGTTACCGCGCCGCGTGGCTGAGCGCGCTGTTCTTGCCGGTGGTGCAGCTTGTGGGCGCTGTGGCCCTGGCCGCCATTGTATGGTACGGCGGCTACCAGATTCAGATTGGCAGCATGAGCATCGGCAGTTTGCAGGCGTTCATTTCGTACCTGGTTTTTATGCTGTTCCCCATCAACGAACTGGCGCGGGTGTACGCCGAAATGCAAAACTCGGTGGCCTCGGCAGAGCGGGTTTTCTCGCTGATTGACGCCGAACCGGAAATTGTCAACCGGCCCGGCGCAACAGATGCAGAAAGCCTGAAAACCGACATCACTTTTGACCACGTAGATTTTTACTACGAAGAAGCCAAGCCGGTGCTGACCGATTTCAGCCTGACCGTTAAACAGGGCCAAACCATTGCGCTGGTGGGGCCAACGGGCGGCGGCAAAAGCACCATCGTCAACCTGATCTGTCGCTTCTACGAACCGCAATCCGGCCGGATTTGGTTTGGGCAGGCCGACTACACCGGCTTCACGTTGAGCAGTATCCAGTCGCGGTTGGGGATTGTGTTGCAAACGCCGCACCTGTTTTCCGGCTCCATCCGCGAGAACATTCGCTACGGGCGGCTGGACGCCACCGACGCAGAGGTTGAAGAAGCGGCCAAACTGGCACACGCCCACGAATTCATCATTGAAATGCCAAACGGCTACGATGAAGAAGTGGGCGAGGGTGGCAACCTGCTCTCAACCGGGCAGAAGCAGCTCATCAGCCTGGCACGCGCGGTGCTGGCCCAGCCAGACATCTTCATCATGGACGAGGCCACCAGCTCAGTAGACACGCTAACCGAGGCGCTGATTCAGCAGGGAATGGAAACAATGCTGGAAGGACGCACCAGTTTTGTGATTGCACACCGGCTGAGTACCATCAAACGCGCCGACCGGATTCTGGTCATCGAGGAGGGGCGCATCAAGGAACAGGGCACGCACGAGCAGTTGATTGCCCGGCGGGGTCACTACCACTCGCTGTACACGCGCCAGTTCCACCGCGAAGCCCAGCAGGATGTGGATCGCGTGTTTGAAACGGCGACGGCAGCGTAAGTCTGTTTAAAAAGCATCGGTTTAACCGGATTTGAGGGGGTAACGTTGCAATTCTATAAAACGTAATGCGTAAAACGTAAAATTACGCATTACGTTTTACGTTTTCAACGTGTCAACCCTCTGAATCCCAAAAGAGCCAAAGCGTTTTCTCTGAAAATGCGGTAAACAGCAGACAGCAAATTAACCCTCCGCACCCCGTCACCCCATCTCACCTGCAACCCCTGTCACCTGCCCCACCAGTGCGGCGGGCACGGTGTCTACCAGTTGCGCCGGCAGCACGCGGTTGCGAAGTTGCGCATTGGGGGATGTTTGGGTGATGACCCGCAGGTAGTTGCCGGTCAACCCGCTCCACTGTTCGCCAAAACCGTACGGCTCGTGGCTTTCCCACAGCACCGGCATGGTGCGCCCCACAAATTTCTGCCGAAACGTTTCTTCCAGCCGGGCGTTGAGGCTGTGCATTTGCCGGCTGCGCGCCTGCATCACTTTTGAGGGAATCTGCCCGCGCATTCTGGCTGCCGCCGTCCCCTCGCGGCGGGAGTAGCGAAAAATATGCAACTTTGAAAATTCCATCGCCTCGGTGAACGCCAGCGATTCGGCAAACTCGGCGTCAGTTTCACCGGGAAAGCCGATGATGATATCGGTGGTGACAGACAGGTCAGGAATGGCGGCGCGGGCGTCGGCCAGCAGCCGGGCAAATTCGGCCTGACTGGTGCGCCGGGCCATCCGCCGCAGGGTTTCGTCGCAGCCGCTTTGCAGGGGCAAATGCAGGTGCGGCAGCAGGCGCGGATTCTGCCACAATTCAAAAAAGCCGTCGGCCAAATCCCACGGTTCCAGCGACGACAGCCGTAGCCGGGGCAGGTCGGTTTCGGCCAAAATCGTTTGCACCAGATTCCGCAATCCGGCGGCATCTCCCAAATCACGCCCGTACGAGCCGAGATGTACCCCGCTGAGTACCGCTTCCTGGTACCCCTGCGCTGCCAGCCGGTTGATTTCGGCCAGCACGTCCGGCAGGAGGCGGCTGCGCCCCGCGCCCCGGGCCACGGTAACAATGCAAAAGGCGCAGCGGTTGTCGCAGCCGTCCTGCACCTTCACAAAAGCGCGGGTATGGCTGCCCCCCTCGGCCAGCGAAACGTTGGGCAAAAACGAGGCCGCGTCCGGGGCGGGCACAGGGTCGGAATCGCGCAGCAGGCCGGCGTCTGCCACCAGGTGGGGTAGCCGGTCTTTTTGCGTGTTGCCAATGACCAAATCCACATCCAGCGCGGCCATTTCCTGCGGCGAAAGTTCGGCGTAGCAGCCGGTAACCACCACCGCCGCGCCGGGGTTGGCCCGCCGCAACTGGCGGATGACCTGCCGCGATTTTCTGGCGGCCACGTGGGTAACGGCGCAGGTGTTAAATACCACCAAATCGGCCGCATCGCCGGGGCCAACAATCCGGTGCCCGGCGGCGGCAAAGTGGCGGGCCATTTCTTCAATTTCGCTGATGTTCAGCCGGCAGCCGATTGAATCCAGCCGGATACGCATTTACAGACCTGTTCACAAATTCAAAATGCGGATAAAAAGACCCCGAAACACATTCACGTTTCGAGGCCTGTGAAACTACTGTTCAATTATACTGAAATTTTTGTATCGGCAAAACTACGGCAGAACGCTCATCCGGCTGTAGGACCAGTCGGGGCCTACGCCGGCATCGGGAATGATTTCGCGCTGATTTGAGCCGTCGGCGTTCATTTTCCAGATACCCCAACTACCGCTGCGGGCGCTGCGAAAAATGATTTCACCGGCAGGGGTCCATTCCGGCAGGGTATCGGGGCCGGGCGCGTCAGTCAGGCGGCGCACGTTGCTGCCATCGGGGTTCATGGCGTACAGGTCTACGTTGCCGTCCTGTTCGCGGTGAAAAACAATGGTGCGGCCGTCCGGCGACCAGGCCGGGAAGGAATCGCTGCCGTT
>RFJF01000459.1 GCA_003695455.1 Chloroflexota bacterium | reverse complement strand
CAGGTAAGCCTCAATGGGTTCGCGCAGGTATTCATCGGGGTAGTAGTATTGCGCGGTTTCCATGCCCCAGGCAATATCGCGGATGTACATTTCCGGGTAGGCTTTGCCGGGCCTGAAACCGTGGATGGTGTCGCTGTTTGTTTTGAAAATAGCTTCGCCGTGGGAAAAATTGTGGGGAATGTACCCGGACGCGGCGCTCAGGTCCGGCAGGCCGGGCAGCAGCCAGGTGGTCTCGGTGCTGTAAGAGAGGTCTGTGGGCAGGGCAGGATTGGCGCCGGCAGGCGGCGGGGCCAGCGCGTCGGCGGCCAGCAGCAGATTGATTGCCAGTACCGCCATCGCCAGTACAGATTTTGTGACAGGTCGTGTTTTGCGCATCGTTTCGTAACGTCTTGCTGACAGAAATTACACACCCATCATAAGTATACATAATCATGGAGGAGAGGGCAAATGTTTGGCGAGACCACCTATATGTAGTGTAATTGCAACTAAAGGAACAATATGTAGTGGGGGTAGGAGTCAGGAGCCGGGAGTCAGGGATTAGGGGATGGCAAATGACGAGCGACGGGTAACGAATGACGAGCGACGAATGTGCTCCCCTGCTACTTGCGACCTATCGCCTGTTCAATATCGGCGGCGTGTGTAAATTCGTGGCCGCTGATGGTTTCGTAGTATTGTTCAATGGTGATGACCCCGCGAAAGGGATGCCGTCCGGTAAGCGCCCATTCGTGTTCTTCCAGCGAGTCCAGCCCCTCCAGCAGGCGGGCGCGGACGGCGTCGAGGCGCTGGCGCAGTTCGGCGTTGCTGGTGTCGCCGGTGCGCTGTTTGACTCCGGCGTTCCAGCGGGTCAGGTCAAAATTTTCCGGCACGGTTTCGCGGCCTTTGCGGATTTTGTAAATGTGAATACTCATCCCGTTTTCTGAGTCAACCAGGTGGGATACAATGTCGCGCACGGTCCAGGTGTTGCCTTCGCTGTAAACTACGGTTTGCCACTGTTCCGGCGTCAGTTCATCGAGAATGTCCAGCAGCCGTTTTCGACTTTCCGCCAATTGCTGCCGCCAGTGCGTTTTTTTGTCTGTCATCTTGTAACCTCCATGTTTGTTGTTGCAATTTTCTGGTCATCGGCGGCTACGGGCGAATCTGGCCGTTGCCGAGAACAACCCACTTGTAGGTGGTCAACTCGCGCAGGCCCATGGGGCCGCGGGCGTGCAGAGGCTGGGTGCTGATGGCAACTTCTGCGCCCAGCCCAAACTGGCCGCCATCGTTAAAGCGCGTGCTGGCATTAACCATCACCGCCGAGGCGTCAACCTGGTTAACAAAACGGGTTGCCGCGCTGTAATTTTCGGTGATAATGGCCTCGGTGTGGCGGCTGCCGTGCCGGTAAATGTGTTCCAGCGCGTCATCCAAACTGTCAACCACTTTAATGGCGGCAATCAGCGCCATAAATTCTGTGTCAAAATCATCCGGGCCGGCAGCTTTGGCCGCCGGGTGGTCTTTCAGCAGGGATAACGCTTCTGGTTCACACCGAAGTTCCACATTTTTTTCGGCCAGCGCGTTGGCCACGGCGGGCAGAATTTCGGCGGCAACGGCCCGGTGAACCAGCAGCGTATCCATGGCGTTGCACACCGAGGGCCGCTGCACCTTGGCGTTGACCACAATGGGGATGACCTGGCTCAAATTAGCGGCGGCGTCTACGTACACGTGGCAAATGCCTATGCCGCCGGTGATGACCGGCACGCTGGCGTTTTCGATGGCAAACTGGTGCAGACCGGCCCCGCCCCGGGGAATAATCATATCAATCAGGCCGTTGGCCCGCAGCATTTCCCGCACCAGACTGCGGTCTGTGGATTCGATGAGCTGGGCGCTGGCGGCGGGCAGGCCCGCCGTTTGGCACCCCAGTTGCACGGCGCGGGCCAGCGCCCGGTTGGAGTGAACCGCTTCTTTGCCGCCGCGCAAAATGGCGGCGTTTCCGCTTTTCAAACAGAGCGCAGAAATATCAATGGTCACGTTGGGGCGGCTTTCATAAATAACGCCGATGACTCCAATTGGCACGCGGCGGCGGCTGAGCTGCAAGCCGTTGGGCAGGCGGCGGGCGTCAAATTCCTCGCCTACCGGGTCCGGCAGGCTGACCACGGCCCGCACATCGGCGGCAATACTACGCAGGCGGGCCTCGCCAAGTTTCAGACGGTCCAGCAGGGCTTCACTCATGCCGGCTTCGCGTCCGGCTTGCATATCCCGCTGGTTGGCGGCCACAATGTTGGGAATTTCAGCCTCAATCGTATCGGCAATAATTTCCAGTGCCCGGTTTTTGGTGGCTGTATCAAGCGTAGATAAAACACGGGCAGCCTCTTTGGCGGCTTTGCCTTTGCTCAACAGTTCTTCATTCACGGTTCATCTCCTTCAACTGATTTACGGCATGGTTCATTAGCCCGCAAACTTTACAAATTTGTTGATTCTGCCGGATACCTGCGGAAAACGTAAGGATTTCAGTCTGAATCGCACATTACGTTTCACGTTTTGACCGGGCACGCAAACCGGTGAATTTGCAAAGTTGAAAATCAGCCAAAATGAACCACGCCTGATTTACGATTGAAATTCACCCGTCCAACTCAATTCACCCAACCCCACAAACTCGATAAACTCAATAAACTTGCAACTCAGGCCGGCGTGTACACCCGCAACAGGGTTGATGGTTGTGCGGCGTAGATTTCAAACCGGCCCAGCGCCGCCGGCAGCAGCGAAAACCGGACGGCAGGCAAATCTACCGGCTTGCCGGCCCAGCGAATCTGGCTCTGCCCGGACACCGCGCCCCAAATTTCAAAGGTGCTGCCATCGCACAGGCCGGAAAACGATACCCCTCCGGCCAGCGTGACCCGCTCAACATTAAAATAATTGCAGGCAGATATGATTTCGCGGCGGATGCCGCCGCCAGATTCCACAACCTGCGGCTGAAACGGCCCCGGTTCAACCTGCTCAAAATTGATGACATCCATGGCTTTTTCCACGTGCAGAGGCCGGGGCCGGCCATCGGCGCCCACGCGGTTCCAGTCGTATACGCGGTAGGTGGTGTTTGAATTTTGCTGGATTTCGGCCAGCACAATGCCGTTCATAATTGCGTGCAGTGAACCGGACGGAATGAAGACCGCATCGCCGGCCTTGACCGGCAGGCGGTGCAGGCAATCTTCCAGTTGGCCGGCTTCCAGTTTTTGGCGGAACAGTTGCGGGCTGACGTTGGGTTTGAGGCCAAAAATCAGGTGGGCGTCCGGTTCGGCGTGCAAAATGTACCACATTTCGGTTTTGCCCAGTTCGCCGTTTTCGTGAGTATTGGCGTACTCATCGCTGGGGTGAACCTGCACCGACAGCGGTTTGTTGGCATCCAGCAGTTTGACAAGCAGCGGAAACTTGCCCCGGGCCAGCATTGCCGCCGAGCGCGCGCCCACCAAATCGGTACCCAGCAGACTCAGAATTTCCGGCAGGGTTTTGCCTGCCAGCGGCCCGGAATCGGCGCGGGTGGGTGCCGCCGGATGTCCTGAAATTTCCCAACTTTCGGCAACAATGCCGGGGGGAATGGTTCGGCCCAGTTTGGTTTCAAGGTTGCGCCCACCCCAAATGTAATTCTGAAATTGGGGGGTGAAGGTAAGGGGGTAAATTTGCGCGTTCATAGCTGGCATTTTACTCTACCCGGCTGCGGTCAAACAGTTCCTGAAATTTCATGGCCAGCATAATATTTCCGCCAACCTGAATTCTGCCGGTCATAAACAGCGTTGTTGCGTTGGCTTCGCCTTTGGTCAGGGCCACGTAATCGGCGGCCTCCATGCCCAGCGTCAAATCGGGTGAATCGGCCTGTTCTTCTTTTATATCAACCGCGCCATCGGCAATGGTCAGCGACCAGTCACCGCCGCCATCGCCGCTGAGATTGAGTTGAATTACAGCATCCATGCCGGCAGCGGCTTCCGGAACAAGGGCCTGCGGCATTTTTTCAAAAATTTTGGTGAGTTCCTCAGATATGGTCAATTGTTAACTCCCAACCCGGATAAACCGGAATAAAATAGGAAATGAAGTAGGGAGTAAGGAGTAGGGAATAGAAAATAGGCTAATTACTTCCTAATCCTTACTCCTTACTTCCCGGTTGTACGCAATTTTCTTGCACACAGTACAAGCTTTTGGCTGAAAAGCGGCTACTCCCTGCTTCTCAGATTCAGGCTGGTCACCATAGTTTACCCATTCTGCCGGTTCCCGACAAAAATTGAGAGGCTTTGCAGTTGACGTCGTTTCATCTATTCGGTAGAATAGCTCAAATCAAATTTAAAATCACAGGATGTATTATTTATGGAACTGAATGTTACCCCGTGGACGGACGCCGAGCCGCCCACGGAAGAAGTACTGCGCGAAAAAATGGTTGAACAGGAATTAACCGTGGCTCACTGGAGCGGCCAGCCGCAGGGGGTCATCGAAGGCCACACGCATGGCTACCACAAAATTCTGGCGGTGGTTTCCGGCAGCATCAAGTTTGAATTCCCTACCCGTCACAAAACCATCACTCTGAAGGCCGGAGACCAACTGGAATTACCCGCCGGACTGCGTCACACGGCTACCGTAGGCATGGATGGCGTCACGTGCCTGGAAGCGCACGTGTATTAACACCACTTTGACACACATCTGATTATTAAAAGTTGATGGGGGGGCTTCGGTTTG
>RFJF01000458.1 GCA_003695455.1 Chloroflexota bacterium | reverse complement strand
GTGGATGACCACGAGGTTGTGCGGTTTGGCCTTAAAAATTTACTGGACCGCCAACCAGAGTGGGAAGTTGTTACCGAAGCCGGCAGCGTGGCCGAAGCCGTAACCAACGCGGCTCAGTATCAGCCCGATGTTGTGGTTATGGATATTCGATTAAATGACGGCAGCGGTATTGACGCCTGCCGGGAAATTGTAAAAAAGCACCCAAAAATAAAAGTGATTATGCTCACCTCATTTGCTGAAGACGATTTGCTGTTTAACGCAATTTCTGCCGGCGCCGTGGGCTACGTTTTAAAACAGGTGGGCAACGATGATTTGATCAGGGCGATTGAAACCGTTGCTCGTGGAGAAGCGCTGCTGGACCCAAGCATTACCGGTCAGGTGCTGGCAAAACTAAGGCAGGCAACCCGTATTGAGGCGTTTTCTGATTTAACCGACCAGGAATTGAAAGTGTTGGCCTACATTGCCCGTGGAAAAACCAACAAGGAAATTGCCGGCAATTTACATTTGGGCGAAGGCACAGTTCGCAACTATGTGAGCAGCATTTTTGGCAAGCTGGGGTTATCTAACCGGGCAGAAGCTACAGCTTATGCCGTACGCCACAACCTTGATGACTACGTTGATGATATAGATTAGCCTTTAGCCCGCCCCGTAAACCCTTATCAAAAAACGCCCTGTTGCCGCTAACGGGGCGTTTTTTTTGTTTTCTGGCAGAATTTAGCAAAAATACAGGACGTTTGTCGTTATATCAGATGACAATTGTCACTATGAGTTTATATAATTTTTGTTTATTCTAGTAAATGACAATCTGCCATTTTCATTTTGGTAATCCAATCAAGCCCGGTAATTTCTTATGAGTCACCAATCCATAATTTCCAATGATTTACAGAGAGGCCCAACTATGGAGTTTAAGGCGTTGCGCATTCCAGCACTCACGCAAGACGTTGCCACCAATCTGGAGACGCTTTTTTCCAACCTCTCCGGTATTGAACGCTACACCATTATGTTGGATACCCAGGAACTGGACATTGTTTTTGATGAAAACCAGTTGAGCTTTCGGGCGCTTGTTCAGCAAATGACCGAAGCCGGTTGCCCCCTGCAAGGCATTGATGCCGCCCTGCTGTTGTAACCCCGTGGCTTAATGTTTTTTCTCTGATGACTCTTTAAAGGTCATTTTCAGTTCGTACACGCCGGCGTCAAAATGCTTCTCCATTTGAAAACCCATCTTGTTAAAGACGCGCAGCATTCCCCAGTTGTCGGCCAAAACATCGGCGGTAAAGCCAAGCAACCCCCGCTTTTTAGCCAGAACGGTTAAGTATTTCATCAACTCCGTGCCAATACCTTTGCCTTGCCACTCGTCTCTTACAGCAAAGGCCACGTCTGCCGTGTGCGAAATTTCGTCAATGCTGTACTGGCCAATGCCAACCACTTCTTCAATTTCTTCTTCAACATTGACGGCCAGAATCACCATATCGTTGGTGTAATCAATAACCACCAGTTCTTGCAACCGTTCATGCGGAATGCTCTTTTTCATTGACATAAAACGCCGGTGCAGGCTTTCATCAGACAGCGAATAAAAGAAATCCTTAAGCAGCGGTTCATCGCTGATTTTTACCGGGCGTAGCAACAACTCTTTGCCCGAGGGAATAGTGCGGTAGGTTTCCAGATGTTGCGGGTATTCGCCGCCTTTACCCCTAATAAATCCCTGGTCTTTAAAAATGTAGTTCAGCTTTTTGGCTTCTTCAATCAGCCACGGCCTGAACTTGGGGTGCGCAATCGAGATTAGTTCCATTGCCCGTTCCCTGATATTTTTGCCGTGCAAATAGGCAATGCCAAATTCTGTAACCACGTAGTGTACATCACCCCGATTAAAGGTAACTGCCGCGCCTTCGCTCAGGGTGGGCATAATTCTTGATATTTCACCGTTCCGGGCCGTAGAGGGAATAGCCAGAATACTTTTGCCATTTCTGGCCCAAATGGCGCCGCGCATAAAATCTACCTGGCCGCCAATGCCCCTGAAAAAGGTACGGCCAATTGATTCGGCGGTGGCCTGGCCGGTCAAATCCACCTCCAGAGCGCTGTTAATGGCGCTCATATTGTCTTGCCGGGCAATCAACGAGGGGCTGTTGGTGTAATCTACCGTTCTGAATTCAATGGCCGGGTTATCATCCAGAAAATCATAGGTGGCTTTGGAGCCCATGCAGTAGGTTGCCACAGTACGGCCACGGTTAACGGTTTTGTTGCTGTTATCAACCACACCCTTTTTCATCAGTTCCACAATGCCGTCAGACAGCAACTCGGTGTGAATACCCAGATGTTTTTTGTTGTCCAGGTGTGATAAAATAGCGTTGGGCGTGCTGCCATACCCCACCTGCAAGGTATCTCCATCTTCAATCAGGTGAGACACGTAGCGGCCAATCTGCTGAATCACCACATCATCCACCTCTACCTTGTATTCCAGCAACGGTTCATCATACGGCACAATCACGTCAATATCTTCTATTTTTACAAATCCGTCGCCGGGCACGCGGGGCATATTGGCGTTAATTTGGGCAATGATAACATCGGTGTTTTCAATGGCCGCTTTGGTCACATCGGCGTTGATGCCCAGGCTCACATAACCGCTTTTGTCCGGCAGCGAGGTCTGAATGAGCGCCACATCAAAATGCACCAGTTTACGGTGGAACAGCGCCGGAATTTGCGACAGGAACAGCGGGGTGTAATCGGCCATGCCTTTGTTTACCGCATCGCGGGTGCTGTCAGACACAAAAAACGAGTTGTGCCTGAAATATTCCTTGAATTTCTCTTCGGCATAGGGCGCTACGCCCAGCGTCCACATGTGGTACACTTCGGCATCATAAAACGCGGTAGGGTTGGCCTCCACAAAATCTACCAGCGCCTGCACCAGATACTGTGGCTGCCCGCAGCCGGTGCTGATAAAAATTTTATCGCCGCGCCTGATACGCCGGAACACATTGTCAATCGTCACAAATTTTTTGGGATATTTTTCTTTGAGCGCTTCTATTTTTTTATGCATGGTAAATCCCCTATATTTTCAGGATGGATGGTTGGTAATCAATTTGTAAGCTACGCACAAGTATACCTCAAAACAGAAATTTAGGCGGATTTTTCTCAACAAAATCTGGGCCAAACCAAACTAAGCCGAGTTTGGGAGGTTTGGGAATGCGGGCATACAGAGTAAATCAATATAATTCTGCGGGCAGCAATCAAAATAAGGGGTTGTCTCTGACCGGCTGGAATGGTAATATAAGAGTTAAATATCATTGCTTTCACATAACAAAGACTGTATGGCAAAGCAGCTTTCTGCACTGATCACAGGCGCACTGTTGCTGGCGTTAAACTGAATTGCGGTGGGCTGCAACACCACGACGGCCCTTCCCACCTCTGAAACTGAACGGCCTGATGCTCATTCAGCAGGAGCTGGACGCCCAGGTGGCGCTCAGCGAGGGCAAACCGGATGCCGAATTTGAAGATGAACTGCGCCGTTTTGCCGCCGACGGGTATGATTTATCATTGCCCACGGCGGCCAGTATGTCGTCAATTGAAGGGGCCGGCATTGGGCTGGCGTTGGTCAAGCGCATTGTTGACCTGCCCGGCGGAAATATCTGGGTAGAATCAC
>RFJF01000457.1 GCA_003695455.1 Chloroflexota bacterium | reverse complement strand
GCCTCTAACTGTTTTTGCCACTCAAGCACCGAATGCGGACGTTCTTCCGGTTTGAGGCGCATGGCGTTTAAAATTGCCCGGGCCAGCGGCGGACTGATGTTTGCGTTAATTGATTCTGGTGGTGTGAGTGTGGCATCTCCGGAAAGCAGGCTGTGGCTGTTGGGGGGACGCCGGGCGGTGAGCAGGGCGTACAATGTGGCCCCCATCGAATAAATATCAGAGGCAGGGCTGGCCTCACGTTCGCCGGTGTATTGTTCCGGCGGTGAAAACCCGGGGGTAGCGCTCACGGCGCCGGCCTCGGCCTGATGTTGGGCGTTAGCAAAGCGGCGGGCAATTCCAACATCTACCAGCTTTGCCCGTCCATCAGACGACATTTTTATATTTTGGGGTTTAATATCGCGGTGAAGAACCGGCGGGCTTTGCCGGTGCAAAAAATTTACGGCCTGGCACACCTGAATCATGGCGTCCAGCGCCTCCCGTTCGGGTAACGGTTCGCCACGCCGTTTTACGGCCTGCCACAGATTTTCGCCGTCAACCAACTCCATCACCAAATATTGCTGGCCTTCAAAACTAAAGTGATGCAGCACCTTGGGCAGGGCAGGGTGGCGCAATCGAGCCAGAATCAACGCCTCTTTTTTAAATTGAGCCACCGCTTCCGGGCTTTGGAAAAAATTCTCTTTAATGGCAACCGGGGTATTCAGGCTGGTATCAAACGCGCGATAAATTGCGCCTCGGCCGCCATACGCCAGCAGGTCATCAATTCGGTAGCGCTCAATTAAAATTGTGTCTTCCGGGAGTGTCATGATTGAACTACATTCTCAACTAATAGACGGCTATTATAACATGAACCGGGCAAATTTGAACAACTGCGCCTTCATCGCTAAAATTAGCCGGGTTTTGCCGGTTTAGGCTGCATTTGCAACAAGACAAACCAACACACATATTTTATGGAGCAACATGGATAAGCGTGACGCTTTAAGAATAATAATTGTTGATGATGAAGCAGTCATCAGAATGGGGCTGAGCCAGATGGTGCGGCATTTGGGCCATCACGTGGTTGCCACAGCCGCCGACGGCAAAGATGGGCTGGAAAAGGTGAAGCAACTACAGCCGGACCTGCTGCTGTTGGATATAAAAATGCCGGAACTCGACGGGCTGGAGGTGGCAGAGATTTTGCAGGCCGAGATGCCGCTGCCCATTGTAATGCTCACCGCCTACAGCGAACGCAGCCTCATTGAGCGCGCAGCCAATGCCGCTGTAATGGGCTATCTGGTTAAACCCATCCACGAAAACAAACTTGGCCCCACCATTGAAATGGCAATGGCCCGCTTTGAGGTGATGCAAAGTACGGCGCAACAAGTATACAAACTGCGCAATCAACTTGAAACCCGTAAATTGGTAGACGCAGCCAAGCAAATTCTGGTAGCCACCGGCCTGTCAGAAGAAGAAGCGTACCAACGGCTGCAAATGGCTGCCCGTAAAAAACGACTGCCAATGAGCAAAATTGCGCAGGCTGTGATTGCGGTAGGCCGCCATGGCTAAAATTATCGAGCCGGGGCAAACCTTAACAATCTTAATTTTTCCCGGAATCGGTAATTTTCATTTGACACAATAAAAAAACTTTGCTATTATAGGCCGCGTTAGCTAACACAAAATTATAAACTCTTTTGAGCGGCCGCGAAGCCCTCAGTCACGAGTCCTGGATTCGTGATTGAGGGCTTTTTTGTTTCCGCAATCGCTCAGCCATCCAAAACCGAGGAGACTGAACAATGCTATCGAGAATACTCAAACGATCTTTGCCTATCGCCTTACTGCTTACGCTGGTGTCTGTGAGTTTGGCCTTTGCCCAGGAACAAGAACCCATCACAGCTGAATATGCGTATTACGCCATAGACAATGTTGTCTTGTTTATTGCCGCAGTATTAGTTCTGTTTATGCAGGCCGGTTTTGCTATGGTTGAAGCCGGATTCAATTCGGCCAAGAACACCATCAACATTCTGTTCAAAAACTTTATGGATATGAGTGTGGGTGTGCTGCTCTACTTTATTATTGGCTACAGCATTATGTACGGTGCCGACGTGACCGGTGCGGGGCTGTTTGGCTGGGGCGGCTTTGGCATTGGCTCCGCCGATGTAACCGCCGCCAATGCCGGTCCCGGCGTACTCAATCCGCAGGTTGACTGGCTGTTTCAGGTGGCCTTTGCCGCCACCGCCGCCACCATTGTTTCCGGGGCGGTTGCCGGGCGGATGCAGTTCCGCGCCTACCTGATTTACAGTGTCATTATTACGGCTATCATCTACCCCATCAGTGGTTTCTGGGTGTGGGGCGGCGGCTGGCTCAGCGCGCTCGGTTTCCACGATTTTGCCGGTTCTTTGCTGGTACACGCCGTGGGTGGGTTTGCCGGATTGGCCGGCGCTATTGTCCTGGGACCGCGCATTGGTCGCTTTAACAAAGACGGCAGCGCCAACCCCATGCCGGGCCACAGCCTGTCGCTGGCGGCACTGGGTGTCTTCATCCTCTGGATTGGCTGGTACGGTTTTAATCCCGGCAGCCAGCTTGCCTTTGCCGGCACAGCCAACACCAACGCCACCATGCTCATTGCCGTTAACACCACCCTGGCTGCCGCAGCCGGCGCGGTTCTGGCCATGATGCTCTCCTGGTTTATGTTCAAAAAACCGGACCTGGGCATGACCCTCAACGGCGCGCTGGCCGGGCTGGTTGCCATTACCGCCAACTGCGATGCCGTTACCAACAACTCGGCCATAATCATTGGCGCGGTAGGCGGTATTTTGGTGGTGGCTGCCACCATGCTGCTGGAAAAAATGCAGGTTGACGACGCCGTGGGCGCGTGGCCGGTACACGGTGTGGCCGGTATTTGGGGTGGTATTGCTGCCGGCATCTTTGGCGGTTACCCGCTGGGGGTGCAGGTTCTCGGCTCGCTGATTATCCCGGTCTGGGCATTTGTCACCCTGCTGGGTGTATTTTACGCCCTCAAAGTTGCCGGTATCCTCCGCGTTTCGATGACCGAGGAAATTGAAGGGCTTGATCTGGTTGAACACGGCACGGTCAACTACCCGGAATTTGGGGCAAGCGTAGTCAACGCACAACCCGTCGATACCAGCGCCTTGCCGGCCCGCGGTTAGTTAGCCAGAAATCAGGGATACAGGGGCAATTGCTCCTGTATCCCTGACTCAAAAGGAGCGTATCCCAATGAAAATTTATCTGGAACAAAACAGCGGCAATCCTGCTACCCCTTACACAGCCAACATAGAAATCACAACCGCTTCGATTGACCTGAATACAAAATTTAAAGTACCCATCAGCCAGCGGGTCAACGGTAAAACAAAATACAGCGGCAACATTTGTGGTTTTGCCGTAGAAGGCGATCACCCCGATGTGGTGGTTTCGCTCATCGAAAAGTTGATCTTGCAACTGGTCAACATGGCCCGGCTGCCAACGTATGTGTTTATTGCCCGCCGGTCTCGAAAAATGTTTCCGGTGTATACCGTTGAAGATCAGGTGTTTGCCACCACGCCCGGCGGCCCCATCTTCAAACACGTAGAACTGGCCAAAGTGCGCGAATACCTGGCCGACTACCTGAACACCACCGGCCAGCTTGGCGTGCCGGGCAAAAGCGAGAAACTGCACGTGCGCGGTGTTCACCGAGAAACACTGGCCCTCATCCGGCCCATTTTCTACCTGAAAAAACGCCCCCTCAGCGCCACCGACGACGAATTTTGGGCCCCAGTGTTCACCTCGCGAGACGGCTACTCAATTTACACCTACGCCGCCAGCGGCCGGCGTGAAGTAGACATTGACAACGGCTACGAGGTGTTCTGGCTGCGCAATCAGGTAGCGCAGGCGCTGGTGGCAGACAAACGAATGAGCCAAAATCACGATCTGCGCCCGGACCGCCTGCTTCCCGAATATTGGGAGCG
>RFJF01000456.1 GCA_003695455.1 Chloroflexota bacterium | reverse complement strand
AATTTTACCACCGAAACCTGCCCGTTGGTCAGTTCGGCCAGGTCTGCTTCAAAAGCCGGCAGCTCATCAATGACAAAATTCAGGGTTAGCGTCACATCGGTGGCAAATTTCTCATCTTCAACTGTGCCGTGGTGTATTTCAACCAACCGCCTGAGTTGCTCGTAGTGCGGGTAGCCAATTGCCACCAGCACGGTCACGCGCTCAACCTTTTCGGTGACGTCCAGCGCCGCCAGCGCGGCCTGCGCGGTTTCGGTGTAGGCTTTGACCAGCCCGCCGGTCCCCAGTTTGGTGCCGCCAAAATAGCGCACAATTGCCACGGTCACATCCCCCAGATTGCTGCCGCGAACCACCGCCAGCGCCGGGCGTCCGGCTGTGCCACTCGGTTCGCCGGCATCGCTCATGCCGTGCGTGACCGTTGCGCCATGCCCCACGGCAAAGGCGTACACCGTGTGCGAATTGTTGGGGTACTCTGCCTTCACCCGCTCGATGAATGCCCGCGCTTCGGCCACGCTGGGCGTATAAGCGGCCCGGCCAATGAACCGCGAATTTTTAAAATACAGTTCAACGGTTGATTCGCCATTGGGGATGGGGTATCGTGTACTCATAAATTCAGGATACCACAACACAAGCGTGTGTGCCAAACCGGTGAATTACGCAATGTGGAATCCGGAATCTGACCATTTTGTGGTAAATTGTTGGTGTGACAAATTACGCCTTTATCAGCTATGCCCACCAAAATGCAAAATTTGCCGAAAAACTGGCCGCCGAACTGCGCCGGCAGGGTGTTCGGGTGTGGATTGACCAGTGGTACAATTTGCCTGCCGATACCTGGAAGCGGGAAATTGACCGCGCACTGAAGCAAAGTGCCTGGGTGGTGCTGGTGCTGTCACCGGCGGCGGTTGAATCCTGGGTGGTGGCTGAACAAATTCAACTTGCCCAACAAGCCGGTAAAATTCTGCTGCCGGTGCTGGTCAAACCTTGTCGGGTGCCGGATACACTGAAGCACATCCCGCCCGTTGATTTTTCCGGCTCCTTTCAACCGGCCGTTGACCGGCTAATGCGCCGGATTGCCGGACATCCGGCTGCACCCCACTCTCCGCCTGCCACACGATTGGCCCAAATTGCAACGTCGCTGTTTCAGTGGCGCTGGGTGTTTGTATCGGTGTTGTTGGTGGTGTTGGGGCTGTTGCTGAGCGTGGCGTGGCGCGGCTCGGGCTACCGCGCCGAACCGGTGGTGGTGCCGGTCAACGTGCAGCCGGTGGAAATCACCCAGCCAATTGTAGTTCCCACAGCCGAACTGCCCGCCGGGCCAAATCCGTTGCCCACGCCGGTGCATTCCAAAATTCGCTTGCGCGATGAACAGAAAATGGTGTATGTGCCAGCCGGCGACTTTTTGATGGGCAGCGCCGCCACCGACCCGGAAGCCGGCGAGGATGAGCAGCCTCCGCATGTAGTATTTACCGATGCCTTCTGGCTGGACCAAACCGAAATTACCAACCACCAGTACCAACGCTGTGTGACTGAGGGGGCGTGCTCGGTGCCCACCGGCAATTTGCGGCAGTTCAGGGGGGCGCAGCAGCCGGTGGTGGGAGTCAACTGGTTTCAGGCCGGCGACTACTGCCGCTGGGCGGGCGGGCGGCTGCCCACTGAAGCCGAGTGGGAAAAAGCGGCGCGGGGCGTGGACGGGCGTGTTTTTCCGTGGGGCAACGTGTTTGATGGCCGGCGGGTGAATCACTGTGATGTAAACTGCGTGGCAGATTGGAAGGACCGCAGTACGGATGATGGCTACCCGGTCACATCGCCGGTGGGGCAGTTTCTGCTGGGGGCCAGCCCCTACGGCGCGCTGGATATGAGCGGCAACGTGTGGGAGTGGGTGGCAGACTGGTACCAGCCCGATGCGTACCAATCGGCGGGGTACAAAAACCCAACCGGGCCGGAAACGGGCCTCCAGCGAGTCATCCGGGGCGGTTCGTGGCTGTACAACGGGCGCAACCTGCGCACCACCCGCCGCAACAAAGAATCGCCCACTTACGGGTACGAAAACATCGGTTTCAGGTGTGTGGTGCCGGAAAATTAGCGGCGGCGCGATTACGGCTCCCAGTCGGCAAAAGCGTCAATGACCGGTTTGATGTCGTCCATCATCGGGTAGAGAATGGGGCAGGTGACGCCGGCGTCAATGTATTCGGCCACTTTTTCACGGCACTGGTGGCTGGTGCCCACGGCCATCAGGTTGCGCACCACGTCATCGGGGATGATTTGGGCCGCGCGGCGGTAATCGGCTTCAGTGGCGGGCCAGCCCACAAATTCCTGCACCCGTTTAATGAGTTCCTCGTCAACGTTGCTGGCCTTCATTATGTGCGGCTCGGTGCCCAGATAGTAGGCCACCAGCGCTTTTCCTTCCATCATGGCCGCCTGCGGGTCGTCATCAGACAGACAGCAGACCAGTAGTTCCGGGCGGTCCACATCGTCCAGCGATTTGCCCGCCTTTTCCGCGCCCCGCCGCACCAGTTCCACCGCCCGCCGAATGTAATCTACCGACACCACGTAGTTGAGTACCACGCCGTCGCAGATTTCGCCGGCCAGTTCCAGCATTTTGGGGCCGGTTGCGCCAATGTACAGTGGGATATCCCGCGGCGAAGTATCGCCAAAGGCCACGTCCAGTTTGACCCGATCCAGTTGCACAAACTCACCCTGGTAGGTGACTTCTTCCATGGTGAACAACTGCCGCAGCGCTTCGATGTGTTCGCGCATGGCGGTGAGCGGTTTGCGGCGCTCCACGCCCACCCGCGAGGCAATCGGCTCCCACCACGCCCCCAGCCCCAGCATAACCCGGCTTTGCCCGTTGACCGAGCCGGCCATTTCCCACATGGTACTCCACGTGGCGGCAATGACCGCCGGGTTGCGGGTCCAAATGGGCAGCACCCCGGAGCCGATACGCAGGCGAGTGGTTTGGCTGAGCAGGGCGCTCATCAGCACCACACAATCGCGGGCCAGCCGGGTATCGGCCTGCCAGATTTCGGAGAAGCCGCGCGCCTCGGCGTACTTTGCCATTTCAATTTCGTAACTGATGGGGTGTTTGTCCTGCATATACAGAGCCATTCGCTGGGCCATATGAGCCTCCTTTGGGAACAGGATTCAGGGGTCGGAAGTCAGGGGCGAGCGAGCTTCAGGCGTGTCACCCTGAGCAAAGCGAAGGGTCTCCCGACCGGTAAAATTAACTTTCAGTTTGGTAAAATTTACGCGCCAACTTCGCGTAGCAATTGACGGCAATCTGCCGCCGAAGCGGGTCGCGGGTTGTTGTGAATGAGTACCATTTGCGTGGTTTCCTGCGCTACCGCATCCCAGTTCACGCCGTCAAGCGGGCGGTTCAATTCGCGCAAGTGTGTGGGCAGCCCCAGTTGTTGCACCAATTGCGTGACCGCCTCAACCAGCGCGCCGTCATCGGAGGAAGGGGGCAGGCTCATCACGCCGGCCAGTAATTGTTTCTTTTCCGCCGCAACCGCCGGCAAATTGAAACGCAGAACCGCCGGCAGCAACAGCGCGTTTGCCACGCCGTGGTGCAGGTGCAGGTGACCGGTCAGCGGGCCGGACAGAGCGTGGATGAGTCCCAGCCCGGCGTGGTCCATGGCCATGCCGGCCCAGGTAGCGGCCAGCATCATATCCTGCCGGGCAGCCAAATTTTGGCCGTTGGCTGCGGCTTGTGGCAGCGCCGACCAGATTTTTCTGAGCGCGCACAGGGCCAGTTGGTCGGTGTAGGGGTTGGCCCGGCGGCCAATGAACGTTTCCAGCGCGTGCGTAAAGGCGTCAATGCCGGTAGCGGCGGTGAGCCACCCCGGCAGCGAGCGTGTCAATTCCGGATCCAGAATAGCGGCGTGCGCAAACATCAGCGGGTTGAGTACACCTTTTTTGAGCGGGTTTTCGGGGTCTACAATGACCGCCACTTTGCTGACCTCGCTGCCGGTGCCGGCGGTGGTGGGCACGGCCAGCAGGGGCAAACTGCGCCGGGTGATGGCTTTTCCCCCCCACTGGTAATCGGCGTAACTCCCGCCGTTGGCCATCAGCATGGCAATGGCTTTGCCCACATCAATGGGGCTGCCGCCGCCCAGCGCAATAATGGCCTGTACTTGGTTTTGGCGGGCCAGTTCCAGCCCGGCGGTAACTTCCACGGTGGTGGGGTTGGTGCTGACTCCGGTGAATGTGGTGATGTGTGTTCCGGCCTGTACTACCTCGCGGCGAAGGCCGTCTACCAGCCCCAGTTCTGCCAATCCGGGATCGCTGACCAGCAGAACCCGCGCCACGTTCAGCAGCGCCAGTTCGTTGGCCAGTGCTTCGGCGGCAGGTGTGCCAAAAATAATTCGGGTGGGCAAATAAAATACAAAGTTGTTGGGCATCAGAGCACCGCGTTGATAATTTCAAAATATCCGCGTGCCGCGGCAAACAGGTCATCCAGCACAATATACTCATCAACCTGATGCGCCCGCGCTTCTGGCGACGGTCCAAAGCCGATGGTCGGCACCCCGGCCATGCCCGCGCTGTAGGCGGCGTTGGTGCAGAACCGGTAAGCGCTCACCTCCGGTGACAGACCGGCGTTCTTAAGCCCAAACAGCGCGTTTTGCACCAGCGGGTGCGCCTCGTCCAGCTTCCAGGCCGGGAAGAATTTTTGACCACGAATGACCGCCCCGGTGTACGTGGTGTGTTCACCCTGGGCCAGCGTAATGCGAATGCCGTTCAGTTCCGGCAGACCGCCGATTTCTGCCAGCACGCTGTCGGGAGTTTCGCCGGCCAGCAGGCGGCGGTCGTACGTAACGCGGCAGCGGCTGGGCGTCACCGAGTAAGCCGGGTAGGGGTCAGAAATGATGTCGGTCAGGGCTATGATGGCCGGGCCAAGCAGCGGGTCGGCGGGCAGGCTGAGTTGCTCAATGGCCTGAATGGCAGGAATCATCAAATGCACGGCGTTCACACCCAAATGGGGCGCCGATGAGTGGGACGGGCGGCCAATCGCTTCAAGATGGATTTCTGCCCGGCCGCGCCCGCCGCGGGCCAGGTTTAAATCGGTGCTTTCGCCGATGACCACAAAATCGGGGTGGGTGGCGTCCATCACCGTTTTCAGCGCTCCGCCTTCAAACACCTCTTCCATCACCGAGGCGCTGATGACTACCCGCCCGGACAGCGCGGCCCGGTCAACAGCGGCGGCGGCGTAAATCATGGCTGCCAGCGCGCCCTTCATGTCCGACGTGCCGCGCCCGAACATTTTATCGCCCACAATTTGTGCGCCAAACGGCTGGTGCTGCCACGGTACGCCGGGGGCCACGCCCACCGTATCACAATGGGCGTCAAACAGCAGGGTTGGGCCGGGTTCGGCGCCGTTAATGACGCCAACCACGCTGCCGTTTTCATCCACCCAAATTTCATCAAAGCCGAGACGGTTCATTTCGGCCTGCACAAGTTGAAGCGCCGGGCCTTCTGCGCCGGCCAGAGATTGCTGCTGAACCAGCACCTGCAAAAAACTGGTCAATGCCTGGTTGTCGATAGTTGTCATAACGGGGCCTCCAAAAATCAGTGGGGCTATTTTACACCGAAATCGCAGACGTGTCACAAATGATTCGGCCAACTCAAATTGAAATGAGGTTTTTGTCGGGGCAGTACTTCCATGCTACAATAATTTCAGTAATTTGTGAAAGTTTGTACATCTTTATGGAAACCGTCGATCAGGTTAAGGAAAAATTCATTCTCCACTGGGGCGAAATGGGCAGTCTGTGGGGTATCAACCGCACAATGGCCCAGATTCATGCGTTGCTTTTCATTTCGGATAAACCGCTGTCTGCCAATGAAATTATGGATGAGCTTGCCATCAGCCGGGGTAACGTGAGTATGGCGCTCAGAGAGTTGATTGCGTGGGGTATTGCCAGCCGCGTACACGTAAAAGGTGAACGTCGCGAATATTACACCACTGAAAAAGACGTGTGGACGATGTTTCGGATGATTGCCCGCGAACGCAAGAAACGAGAAGTTGACCCTACCATTAATGTACTTCGTGACAGCGTGGCCCAACTCAACGCAATTCCAGATGCCAACGTTGCTTACGAGCGCGAACAATTGCAAAGTTTGCTCAACTTTTTTGAAACCAGTGTACAGGTGTATGAAGATTTGGAAACGCATAACCCCAACAGTATATTGAAGCTGTTGGGTACGGCGCTAAGGGTAAAAAGCGCGATTTCGTCGTGAATCGCGCAAGTTTTTTGTTCAGAACTTTCATTTTTTTCTAAAAATTATGAAAACAAAGGCGTGAAAAGCACACGCTAACTCGATTGTTGGGGAGACAATTAATGACCGCAAAACCTGAACCAAGACTGTTTCCCGGTTTACTGCAAAACCGGCAATATTCGGGAACCGTCGCTGTGGTGGTGTACAACTGGCCCATTT
>RFJF01000455.1 GCA_003695455.1 Chloroflexota bacterium | reverse complement strand
CGGTGGTTCTTTGCCTTGCAGCCGTTGCCGGTGAAAATCAAGAACCATCTTGCGGTCATCAGGGTGAATAAATTCTGCAAACGGGATGGATTGAATCTCTGTTTCGGTGTATCCGCCGGCCCAATCCAGCAATTTGGGGTTGAAAAATTTCAGGTATCCGTTTTGCGCCACTAAAATGGCTTCATTGGCGTTTTCAACCACGGCCCGGTATTTTTGTTCCGAGTTGCGCAGCGCGTGTTCTGCCTGCTCACGTTCCCGCAATTGACGTTGTAGCTGGGCGTTGGTTTCCCGGAGTTCAGCAGTGCGTTTGGTCACGGTCTTTTCAAGCGACTGCTTGGCCTCTGTGAGCGCCCGTTCAGTTTGTATCCGAGACGCCACCTCGCGTTCAAGCCGGGCGTTGGCTTCGCGGAGCGCGCGGGTTTGGGCTTCGAGCAGTTGTTCATTTTTGTGGGTCTGGTTGTAGGCGTCGGTTAACCGGGTGAGTGCAATCTGCAGCAGCATTGCCGCCGTTGTCACACTGATGCAAATCAGTACCAGGTTAATCAAAGCCGGAGGAATTTGGAGGTAAATTGTTTTTGCGCCAATGCTGTGGGCAAAATAGACACTGGCAATGGCCGTTACGGTAAGCCCGGTAAAAATCAGCACGCCTCGCCGGCCCAGCGTAAGTGTTGCCAGAATAATCACAACAAAATAACCGGTTACCGCCGAATCATAAATGCCATCAAACGTGGCCATTGCTGTGGTAAACGCCAGCCACAATATTGCAGGCAGGCATACGCTCACCAGTTGTACGTGTCCGTGGTGCAACGCAAACAGCAAACCGGCAACCACAACAAATGTGACAATGAAAATTGAACTGACAACGAACCCGGGTGGTGAATCGGAAATTGTAATGATAAGCGGTAACACAATTACGCTAACCAGCGTCAGCAGCAAACCCAGGTACAACATGCGGGCATTGTGTGCCGTGTGGTGATCATCAAACGATGGCGGTTCAAGCCACCGATTCAGGTATGATAACATAGCGGCCCTCCATTAGACGACCGTTTCAGTCAAAACTCTGGATTCATTGTGGCGGAGCGGCAGGCAGGGTAAAACTGAATTCGCAGCCTTGCCCCGGAACGCCCGCGCTGCTCACGGCCACCGTACCGCCCAGTTTTTGCAAAATTCGGTACACAATAGACAGCCCCAGCCCGTGACCTTTGGCGCGTACCTGGCTGAGTTGGGTGAACGGCGTAAAAAGCTCAGCCTGTTGGGCTTTAGACAGCCCATCACCGTTGTCTCGTACCCAAAACCGCACCGAGCCGTCACCGGCGGCCTCGGCGCCCAGTTTAATCTTCGGCGGATGCCCGCCATACTTGATGGCGTTGCTGATGTAGTTGATCCAGATTTCTTCAACCCAGGGGGCGTAGCCCATAGCCGCGGGCCAATCATCCGGAACAGAAATTCTGGCCCGGTATTCATCGGTGAGCGGCAACAGCACAATGAGCGCTTCTGATACAATTTGGGCCATATTCAGCGGTTGCAGGGTAACATTTTTCTGGTGCAATTGAGCCAGCAGCATCAACTCCTCGATGATGTTAGCCATTTTGCGGCCGTTTCTGACAATGCTGCCCAGGTATTTGCGGATTTCTTCCGGTGGGATGTCTTCAAAATTTTCTTGCAGCACCTCGGCAATGCCTACAATGGGTGCCAGCGGGCTTTGCAGATCGTGGGCTACGGTGTGCGCAAATGCATCCAGTTCCTGGTTGCGGATTTCCAGCTCTTTGGTGTAGTGCCGCAATTGTTCATCGGCGGTTTTGCGGCCGGAAATGTCGCGGAAAATCAGCACCACACCGACGGTGTGCCCGTGTTCATCTTGTATGGGCGCGGCGCTGTCATCAATGGGGGTTTGCGTGCCGTCTTTGGCAATAAGTACCACATCGTTTTCAAGATAGGTCAGGACTTTTTCGGCCAGCACTTTTGCAATCGGGTCGGTGGCAGGTTGCTGGTTGGCGCCGTAATTAATGTTGAAAACCTGCGGCGATGGCCGGCCCATGGCATCAGCTTGTGTCCAGCCGGTCAGTTTTTCGGCCAGCGGATTCATGAAAGTGATGTGTCCGCCGGCATCAGTGGCAATCACGGCATCGCCAATGCTTCTGAGGGTGGTGTACAGCAACTGCTCTTTTTCTTTGAGTTGCTGTTCCATTTTGTGTTTGTACAGGGCAATTTCAATGGTCGAATGAAGTTCGCGTTCTTCAAGGGGTTTTAGCAGGTAACCGTAGGGTTCTGTCAGGCTGGCCCGCTGGATTGTTGGCCCGTCGGCAAAGGCGGTGAGGTAGACAATGGGGATTTCAAATTCATTGCGAACACGCTCGGCAGTTGTAACGCCATCCATGCTGCCTTTGAGCTTAATATCCATTAACACCAGGTCAGGATTGGCGGCCGACAGCTGACTTAGGGCAGTTTCTCCGGTAGAAGCTACACCGGCAACCTGGTAACCAAGCCGTTTCAGCCGCCGTTGAATGTCCAGCGCCACCACATTTTCATCTTCAACTATAAAAATTCGTTTGTCTGACATTCAAATCGGTTCCTTTTACAATTTGGCGTGTAAGTTTAGATGTTCATTGGTTGGGTTTGTGTTCAAAGGCCATTTTGGGTGGGCTGCGCAAGAAATAATAAGCAAACGTTGTTTTTAGTAAAAGAAATGGCTAAACCTGCATGTAGCAAAAAGGCGCTGCTCGTGCCCCCATAAATCCTTTGCGATGGGGCAACGTTGCTGCGCCTTCGACTCCCAGGTTTGAAAGTTGTGACGCCCCGTTGCGTACACAACTTTCAGTCATTATTCCGGGTATCAAAATACGTACCCCAAACAATTTGGTTCAATTTTATCATGATTTTGTGGTTTTGTCAGTAAACTTTTTGTGAGCATGTGCAAAAAATAAAAAGCCCAACAGGTTGTGTTAGGCTTTACGCAAAAACGCAGCAGCTTTAAGGCTGAACGCGCTTGTTATTTTGATATAACCGCCAATGTTTGGGTGGCAATTTCCAGTTCTTCATTGGTGGGGATGACCAGCACTTTTACCGCACTGCTGTCGGCGTGAATTTCTGTGATTTGACGCGCTTTGACGTTGTTCTTTTGCTCATCCAGCAAAAT
>RFJF01000454.1 GCA_003695455.1 Chloroflexota bacterium | reverse complement strand
TGGGTTTACCAAACCGCCGAACAATTTACCAACCTGGCCCGCGAACTGGATGTTGAGCCGGCCGCGTTGGCAGTGGCCTGGGTGGGGGCGCACCCGGCAGTGACTGCGCCCATCATCGGCGCGCGAAACCTGGCCCAACTTGAAGGGTCGCTCAAAGCGGTGGATATTGCCATGACCCCGGAACTCCGCGCCCGGATTTCGGCCCTCTCGGTGGCGCCGCCTCCGGCCACAGACCGGACGGAAGAACGAGCCTGACACGGCTTGTGGGGCCTTGTATCGCATTTTGTCTATCAAGCTGAAAGGAGAGCGTCATGCGTGGTGCGCGGTTTTATGGTGACAAACGGATCGAAATCACGGACATGCCGATGCCGGAGCCGGTCCCGGGGAAAGAGGTGTTGCTCAAAGTTGAATACTGCGGGCTTTGCGGCTCCGACCGGAAGCCATATTTCAACGGCATCAATTTGATCCCGGGGCACGAGGTCAGTGGCACGGTCATTGACGCCAACGGTTGTGATATTGCAGAAGGGACGCGCGCAGCCGCTTATCTCTCCGTGTACTGCGGGCAATGTCGTTATTGCCGGGGCGGTAAAACCAACAACTGCGTGAACCGGCGCGGCCTCCTGGGCTGGACCAATCCGTGGCATGGCGGTTATGCTGAATACATGGCAGTACCCGCCATCGACATTCTTCCCATCGATGAATCCATGGGGCTTGATGTTGCCGTGTTGCTGCTGGATACCATTGGCACGGCGTGGCACGCGTTGCGCCTGGGCCGGGCGCAGGAAACAACCCGCGCCCTGGTCATCGGCTGCGGCCCGCTCGGTTTGGGGGCGGTGGCAGGTCTCAGCGCTTTTGGCGTGGAAGAAATCTTTGCCAGCGATCTCGCCACAACCCGTCTGGAAGCCGCCGAAGATTTGGGGGCCAGGGCAGTACCCCCCGCCGAGGCTGCCAAACTGAAGGAGCTGGATCTGATTATTGAGGCTGTAGGAAGCCAGCCGACCCTGATGCAGGCCGTCCGTACCATTGCACCGGGGGGGCGCGTCATCATGCTTGGCGAGATTTGGCAGGACTGGTCGTTTGAGCCAAGCTCGGAAACGATGCTCAAGGATTACCACCTGATCAGGTCCTGGTATTTTCCAATATCTGAGTTCAGCGAGAATATGCAGATGCTGCTGGACAGGAAAATTGACCCGCAAAAGCTGATTTCACACGTTTTTCCGCTGGAAGAATTGAGCGAAGCATTCAGGCTGTTTTTATCCGGCGAAACCAGAAAGGTTTTGGTCAAACCATAAACCGGTCTGGATGTCGCCGGATGTGACTCCAGTTTGAGAGTCTCCCGATCTACACTTTTTCCCGATAGGTGAAATTTTTAAAGCAGGCCGCTTTGCCTGCGCCGCTCAAATCCTGGCAGGTGAGGGCCACAAACGTTCCGGCAAAAGAGCGATTGTACTCGTCCGCGAGGCGGGTCATATCCAGCACCGGGCCAATGGGCTGCCAGCCGCCGCCATCGAGCGAATAGTAAAATTGCAGGTCGGTGTTGCGCACACTGGCCTGCAAATGCACCTGTGATTGCGAGACAGGAACCCGGCTATCCAGCAGTTCATCCAGTTCACCCCTGTCAGACAGCATAATTCCCAAACAGGGCGAGCGGAACGTTTCAGAGTAGTAGAGCCGCAGGTAAAACCAGGTTTCCTGCCCGTTGAGCAGCACCAGCCCCGCCATTTGCTGGAATTTCTCCGGCGCAAATTCCATCCGGGTGATGCCCTCCCAGCAAAAATGCTGAATCCGGCGGCCCACCAGACTCACCTTAAAATATGAGTGAAGCGATTCCCGGCCCGCCATGCACAGCCAGCCGGGCCGGTCGGTGAAATTGGCCCACCCGGCATCCAGCGGGCGACGCAGAGTGTAGTAATGGGGCGGCAAATTGGGGCCGGTGAATTCGTCGGTTTCAGGCAGGGCGGGGAAGGGATGCTCCGCCACCCCGGCAGGCTCCGCCACAGATTCCCGGGGACGCCCGTCCGGGTCTTCCACCCGCAGCCAGCCATCGTCTGTCCAGTGGCAGCGCTGCAAAAATGTCTCGCGGCCCAGCACGCTGGCACGGGAGGGCATCAGCGGCCTGGCCCCCAGATGCGCCAAAAACCACTCGCCCTGCGGCGTGTTACAAATAGAGGCGTGCCCCGCTTTTTGAATTTGCACTGCCGGGTTGAACAGGTGCGGCTTGAGAAAATCGCGGTCATTCCGGCCCGGAAACGGGGCTTTAATTGAGGTGAGAATCGGATTTGCAGGGTCCGGCTCGTACGGC
>RFJF01000453.1 GCA_003695455.1 Chloroflexota bacterium | reverse complement strand
TCCTTCTTCCGTGGCCAGCGCGCTCCGAGACAGAGAAAACGCCTGCCCAATATCGCCGGCGTAATTTTCCCAGTGAGACAGTACAAACCACAGGCGGGCACCAATAATACCGGCAATAAAGCCGTACAGGCCGGCGTTGTAGGCGTGGTCGCCATCAATGCCCAACTGTTCAGAGCGATGTGCGGTGAGCCACATACCTGCCCAAAATGCCAGCAGTACAAAAAACGGGTAGGCGGGAATAGCCAGCGGGCCGATTGACAGCGTGGGTAACATTCAGCAAATACTCCGGCAGGTTACAACCCGGCTTGCAATTCCGATATCTTTGACTCGATGTAAGCCTTGTTCAGCGGGCCGGTAAAGACCTCGTTGATTACGCCGTCGCTGTCAATAAAAACCGTGGTAGGCAGCCCCAGCACATTGTAAGCGTCCACCACGTCACCGTCTTCATCCAGCACAACGGGGAACGTGACCCCAAATTCTTCCAGAAACGGCGGCACGTTGGCAGCCTGGTCGGCAGAAGTACTGTTGACCCCCAAAATGACCAGCGTATCGGCGTTGTCTACCGCCGCCTGCTGAAATTCCGGAAACTCGGCCCGGCAGGGGCCGCACCAGGTGGCCCAAAAATTGACCACCACCGGTTTGCCTTTGAACTGGCTCAGGCGAATGGATTCACCGTTGGGCGTGGACAGTTCAAAATCCGGGGCGGGGTGGCCGGCTACGGGCGCGGCGTCAAGCGCGCCGGATGTGCCATCGGCGCTGCCGCTCAGCAACGCCTGCGATGCCACAATCCAGCCCACGCCAATCACCAGAACTACACCAATCAGCGCCGCCCAAAACCAGCGGGACGAAACCGGCAGGCTTGATTTTTGCGGGTCAGGTTTTGAATCGTGATTCATCTTTTGTATCCTCCCTGCGTTTATCTCAGGGTATTGCAACAGGCTTAACTGGATATTAAACCAACACCGTCCCGGTTGCTGTAAGCCGGCTTCCAAAACAATGGGCCAAACAACATTATGTTAATTTTACTCGAATTGAGTGATATGACAAGTGAGTTTGGTTTAGAAAGATTGAATACAACAGCGGGCAAAACAAAACAGCCCTGCCGGAACCGGCAGGGCTGAAAAAAGACGCGGCGCGTTACTCAACAATAATTTTCTCGTCAATGAGTTTCTGCTCAACCATTTTACCTTTGGGGTTAAAACAGAAATGCTGGGGATGCATTCTGAATTCCACATCAATCATGGCGCGGCCGGCCCGGTTTTTTTCCAGGGTGAAGACTACCCAATCCCGGTAACTTTCGCTTTTGTAGGGGTTGAAAGACACGTGTTCTTTGGACAGAATGTGGAATTTGTTGTTCATGATAATGGCAATGTCACATTCGTAATCCAGCGCCGAACTGCCGCGCAGGTGGTACAGGTGCATCCGTTTGCTGCGGAGGCCTTCGCGGTCTGC
>RFJF01000452.1 GCA_003695455.1 Chloroflexota bacterium | reverse complement strand
GTTGGACGCCGCCCGCCGGCTGCTCCCGTCATTGGGCAACCCGGGCGATATGCAGGTGGCGCAGTTCAGCCAGCCCGCCACGCCGGGCAGGGTGTACTACCACGTTTACCGCCCGGCAGAACTGATTGCCGACGCAGCCTATTCCGGCTGGCGGCTGCTCGGCTGGCACGCGGGCCGCGAGTTGAGCGAGGCCGCAACGTGGCCGCCCGCCGTTCGCGGGGCAGACAAGCAGCTCTTTTTTGCGTTTGCCAGGTAAATCCGCAAGACTGCAAGTGGACGAATCTGCGGCGTGTTACCTGCAACGCTGTACTCTGTACTCTGAAAAACTACGGCGGCGCTTCCAGCCCGTGCGCTTCCAGCAGCGGCTCATCGGCCAGCAGTTGCCCGGTGGGGCCGTCGGCCACCACCCGACCCTCATCCATAATTATCATCCGCGGAAAAAGTTCGCGCACCAGCAGCATATCGTGGGTGCTGACCAGCGTGGTCAGCGGCAAATCGCGCAGCAAATTGATGAGCGAGCGCCGGGCGCGCGGGTCCAGCCCCGCCGATGGCTCGTCAAACACCAGAATTTCCGGCTCCATTGACAACACGGTGGCAATTGCCACTCGCTTTTTTTGGCCCACGCTCAAATGGTGCGACAGCCGGTCGGCAAAATCAGCCATGCCCACCTGCGCCAGCGCCCGCTTAACCCGCTGCCGAACGTCGGCCTCCGGCAGGCCCATGTGCAGCGGCCCAAACGCCACATCCTCAAACACCGTCGGCGAAAACAACTGGTCATCCGGGTTTTGGAACACCAGCCCCACTTTGGCCCGCACATCCGGCAGGGTTTTCTTTTCAACCGGCATCTGGCAGACGAATATCCGCCCGTTGCCGCCCAAGATGCCGTTGAGATGGAGCATCAGCGTGCTTTTGCCGGCCCCGTTTGGCCCCACCAGCGCCACTTTCTGGCCGTGGAACACCGTCAGCGAGACATCCCGCAGGGCCACGTGCCCGTCCGGGTAAGCAAACGACAGACCCTCGATGGTCAGCGCCGGTTTGCTGCCGTTCAAACTGGGATTGATTTTTGGGGTTTCATCGGCGTGAATAACGGGCATAATTTACTTCTCACTCAATTCGCGGTTGATTTCTGTCCGGGCATTTAATTGTCAATCGTCAATCTGAAATCGGCAATTGTCACAGCCGGGCCACGGCCTGCACCAGCAGCAGCGCCAACGCCGATAGCCCGGCGGCCAGCCAATCCGGGGGACGCATCACGTGCGGGTTGAGCGTGTGAAAATGGCCGCGATACCCGCGCGATACCATGGCGTTGTAAATGCGGTCGCTGCGCTCGTAACTGCGCAAAAAAAGCTGGCCCACCATATTTCCGGCAACCCGCGCCCGCCACCACACCGAGCCGCCGCTTTTGCGGCCGGGCAGCCGGGCGCTGCGCGATTCTCGGGCGCGAAGCAGGCGCACTACCTCGTCAGACAGCACAAACAAATAGCGATAGGTGAACGACACCACCGCCACCAGCATTTGCGGCACGCGCAGGTGGCGCAGAGCGTGCATCAAATCCGGAAATTGGGTAGAGGCCACCAGCAAAATAGCCATCTGCACCGAGAGCCAACTGCGAATTACGATGCCGGCAAATCGAATTAGCCCGGTTTCGGTAGCGGTGAAGTTCCACGGGCCAAGCGGCAGGGTGAAGGCCGGCGGGCCGGGCACGGTGAAAATCACGGTGATTGCGGCCAGCGCAAAAGGCAGGGCGATGAATGATCGCTTGAAGGCGTAATCCAGACGCAAACCGGCCAGCGCGTTGACCACCAACACCAACCCCCACGCCAGAGCGAACGCCGCCCACGCGCCATCGGGCAGCAGTACGTTAGAGAGGATGAAAAGCAGCGTGACTACCACTTTCACCCGCGGGTCCAGCCGGTGGATGAAGCTCTGCCGAGCCTCAAAGCGATCAAACGTGTTGACGTGCATCGTTTCCCCGGTGAATTAGTGGCGGCCCGATGTGGGCGGTTCCGGCGCGGGCAGCGGTACAGAATCGGGGCGTTTCAGCCAGCGGCCCAGCCCCACCGCCAGCAGCGACACCGCCGCTACGCCGGCCAGTCCGGCCAGAATTGTGGACAGGCCGCCGCTGCCCAACCCGGGGATGGTGTACCCCGGCAGGAGCTCGACCGGCGCGCCGGCTTCGGCGGAAATAAAGCCCAGGTCCGTTGCCACCCGAACCAGCCCGTCCGGGTTGGTGGAAGCCAGCGGCGCCAGCAGAACCACCACCAGCGCAATGGACAGCCCGCCGGCTACCCAGCCCCAACCACCTCGATTTTGCACCGCCTCGCGGCCCAATAAATCGGGCCGGACGCGGGCAATAAACGCCAGCGCCGCCACAGTGATGAGCGCCTCGCCCAGCCCGATGAGGGCGTGCACGACCAGCATGGCCGGCATCACCACTGCCAGCGGCGATGTGCCGCTGAGCCACAGTTGCAGCGCGGTGAAAAACGCGCCGGCCATCACCGACAGCCAGGCTGCCACGCCGGCCACGCCAAGTTGGGTGCGTCGGCCCCGGCCGGCGGCGGCGCGGTAAAATCCGTAGCCAATCAGCGCCGTGACCAGCCCCATGTTGAAAATGTTGGCCCCCATCACCAGCAGGCCGCCATCCTGAAACAGCAGCGCCTGCAAACCGATGACGGCCGTCATCACCAGCATGCCGGCC
>RFJF01000451.1 GCA_003695455.1 Chloroflexota bacterium | reverse complement strand
CGCAAAGGATTTACAATAAATTGTCTACAATTCATGAAATAATTCGTCATTATACGCCGCACATTGAACAAACCATACGGGACGCGCTCAATGATTCGCCGCCGTTTCTGAAAGGAGTCATTGAATATCATATCGGCTGGGCTAACCAGGATTTCAGGCCGGTGCGTTCAGAAAGCGGTAAAATGCTGCGCCCGGTGCTGAGTTTGCTGGTCTTTGAGGCGTTGACCGGCCGGTTTCAACCTGCGCTGCCCGCCGCCGCCGCCATCGAACTGATTCATAACTTCACCCTGCTTCATGATGACATTGAAGACAACGACCATGTGCGGCGCGGACGGCCTACCGCGTGGACCATTTGGGGGCAGCCGCTGGTTATCAATGCCGGCGACTACCTGTACACGCTGGCTTTTCGCACGCTGGGTCAGCTTTCGGCAGAACATTTTTCTGCCGGACAAATTCTGGCCGTGCAAAATCTGGTGGTGACCGCCTGCCTTGAGTTGACCAAAGGGCAGGATTTGGACATTCGATTTGAGCAGAGCCAAACCGTTACCACAGAAATGTATCTGGATATGGTTTACAAAAAAACCGGCGCGCTGCTAGAGGCCGCAATCCTGTCGGGCGCGGTGCTGGGCAGCAATGATGAATCGGTTATTGAAAATTACCGCGTATTTGCCCGTAACCTGGGCATTGCGTTTCAAATTCAGGATGATATGCTGGGCATTTGGGGAGACTCTGACCGCACCGGCAAATCGGCAGACAACGACCTGCGCCGCAAAAAGAAAACCCTGCCCGTACTTTACACGTTGGAACAAACAACCGGCGCGCGCGGCGAGCAACTGCGGCAATTGTACGCCGCTTCGGAGCCGCTGTCAGATGCCGAAATCGGCTTTGTGCGTGAATGTCTGGCGCTGGCCGGCGCGCAATCCTACGCCCGCCAAAAGGCCGATGCCACCACCGAAGCTGCTTTTTCGGCGCTGGCGCAAATACCCATCTCCAACCCGGCGCAAACCAATCTGCAAGCCATTGCCCGCTTTCTGATGAATCGTACCCGCTGAAGATTACGCAAAAGAGAGTTTGAAATGCCTAACAACACTCATCAGCAGACCGAGTTTCCTCCGCTGGAACACCCGCCTTATCACGTTGGAATTATTATGGATGGCAATGGCCGGTGGGCCAAAGCTCACGGCAAAAGTCGCTTTGAAGGCCACAAAGCCGGTACAGATAACCTGCGTCAAATCCTTGAAAGCTCGGTGGAATTTGGCGTAAAAATGCTCACCATTTACGCCTTTTCCACCGAAAACTGGAAGCGTCCACCCTTTGAAGTGATGGGCCTTATGCGGATTCTGGAAGAAGTTATTGACCGTGAACTGAAGGCGCTGCACAAAAACGGAGTACAGTTGCGCCACATTGGCCGGCTGGAACGGCTGAAGCCCGGCATCCGCAAAAAGGTGCTTCACGCTATTGAAATGACCAAAAATAACAATAAACTGATTTTGAATGTGGCGTTTAATTACGGCGGGCGGCAGGAAATTGTAGATGCCGTGCAGCGGGTGATAGAAGATAAAATTGCGCCGCAAGACATCACCGAAGAACTGCTCAGCAGTTATATGTACACCGCCAACTGCCCGGACCCGGACCTGATTATCCGTACCAGCGGCGAGTTCCGCACCAGTAATTTTCTTATTTGGCAGGCCGCCTACGCCGAATATTACATTACCCCAACCTACTGGCCGGATTTTAACAAGGCCGAATACTACCAGGCCCTGCAATCATTTGGGCAAAGAGACCGCCGCTACGGTGGCCGCAACGAATAGCTAACTGCTAACTACACCCGCAAATACATCATCATACTGTTGAACCAGCCTGTGCCAATTGTACTTTTCTGCAACGGGGCGCAGGCTTTTTTGTTGTTTGACCGGAAACTGTTCTACGGCTTCGACCAGCCGTGCAACCAGATCATCAAAATTTTGGTAAAAATAATGGGGGTGGTCTGCGGGGGGGATGTGTTCCGGGTAGGCCAGCCGTTGCGGCAGCAGTGGAATTACATCACAGTACATCGCTTGCAGGACGCTCGCGCCAAAAAAATCCTGGTTTGATGTGACCGGCAGTAGCGCCGCCTGCCACAGCCAACGTGCGTAATCGGCAAAATTTTCAGCGTAGCCAAACTGTACCACCCGCGCGCCCAGTGATTGTTGCGCCTGCAAAAATACTTCCGGCTGCCGGCTGAAGTTTTCGCCCAGCAACGCCACCTCAAACGCCAATCCGCGCCGGGCTAACTCCAGCAGGGCCGCAAAAAATTCATCGGGATTTTTATCGTACTCCCAGCGATGGTTCCACAGAATCAGCGGCACGGCGTTTTTTTCGGTTCGGTGTGGGTCAAACCGGGCCAAATTCAGCCCCAGCGGCAGAACCCGGCTTTTGGCGGTAATTTGTTCCACAGACGCCAGTTCGTTGTAATCTGGAAAATGTTTGAGCAGGCGGGGTAGTTCGGCCAGAAAACTTTGGCGATGGTAGGCCGAATTGAAAAATACGGCATCGGCAGCCAGCGCCGAGGTAAAGTTGATGAACCCGTAGTGTTTGTCTCGCCGGCGGGATACATCCCGGTCTGTGGGCGACCAGGGGTAGGTCAGCTGGTTTTCGTGAAAATAGATGGCAGTGGGGATGTTTGCGCTGCGGCGGCGGGTGAGCGCCAGAAAGGTGGTTAAATCAAGCATATCAGTGGCCAGAATTAGATCTGGCCTTAGGCTCGATGCCAGAAATTGCCGGGCCAGCGAAACCGCGCCGCCGTGCATGCGCCATTTCCAGAAACGGCCCGGCAGGCTCAACACCTCAACCCGGTGGCGGCTGTGTTTGGCGTAGCCGGTGGCCCAGTCGGCGTGCGAGCCGGTGAAGTACGGCTCAAGCAAAAGAATGTCCATTTGCCCTGCCGGTTACATCTCCGTGCGGCGGCGGAAAATTGAAACCCCCACCGACTCCGCAAAGCGGAGCGCGCCCGGTTTTTCTACTGTAAGTTCCACGGCCTGCACCCGGGAGTCGGTGGCAAAGCAGATGTTCACCAGGTCGGCGGCCAGCTTTTCTACCAGGTACGGCTGCGATTGCTCAATGTGGGCAATCATGGCTTTGGTCACCGTGCGATAGTTCACGGCATCAGAAATATCGTCGCTGGCAGCGGCGGGCCGGGTATCGGCCCACATGGTCACATTCAGCAAAATGTCTTGCTTGTTGGCGCGTTCATCGGGGTTGATGCCCACAATGCCGCGCAACAGCAGGTCACGGATAATGATTCGATCAAGGTTTTCAGTCATTCCAGGTTCCTCATATCACCCGCGTTAGTGGCTCACCGAAAGTTGTTCGCCGGGGTCCCGCGCGGGCAGCGGCGGGTCCGGGTGGGCAATGAGCCGCTGCCAGACCAGAATGGTCACAATGCCCATCAGCAGCGCGCCGAACATGCCGGGCGCCCATGTGCCCAAACTACCCAGCAGAAAGCCGCCCAGCGTGGGAGAGATGACCCGCGTAATGCTTTCAATAGACGAGGCCAGCCCCATCGTGCCGCCCACCTCTTCCGGGTAAACCGATTTGCTGATCAGGCTGTTGATAACCGTGTTCAGTACGCCGGCGGCCAGCGCCAGCGGAATCATCACAATCATCAGTTGCCACACGTTGGGCACCACGGCCCAGCCAAACAGCGAAAATCCCATCAGTACCACACCTATTAACATCAGGTTGACTTCTGAGTAGCGCGATGTGAGCGGGCCAATTAGCCCGCCCTGCACAATGACCACCAGCACGCCCACGTATGCCAGCACGTAGCCGGTGGCTTCTGCCGATAACCCCAGATGGTGTGCGGCGTACAGCGTAAAAATGGTTTCAAAGGTGGCAAAGGCCAGCCCGTACACAAACCGAATTTGCAGCAGCGGCCCCACGCGCGGACGGCCCAGCGCCGCGGCCAGCGCCCGCACAGACAACAGCGGTTTTTTATCGGTGGCGCTGTGCCGTTTTTCCGCCGGCAGAGATTCGGTGAGCCAGGCAAACACCATGAGCAGGTTAATGCCGGAAATAAGGGCGGCGGCAAAGGCGGGGGCGGCGTATCCCCAGCGGGTCAAAATTCCGCCCAGCGCCGGGCCAATGATGAAGCCCAGGCCAAACGCCGCGCCAATCAAGCCCATGCCTTTGGCCCTGTTTTCAACGGTGGTGATGTCGGTGATGTAGGCCTGCGCCACCGAAATATTGCCGCCGGTCAATCCATCGAGCATGCGGCTGAAGAACATCACCGTCAAAATCATCTGGTTTTGGCTGACAAACGGCAGTACTCCGGCCAATCCCCTGCCCAGCGGGTCGGCAAAACCCAGCAGCAAAAATCCAATGAATGTGCCCAGAATACTGAGCAGCAGCACCGGGCGCCGTCCGTAGCGGTCAGACAATCGGCCTAACAGTGGCGCGCCAATGAGTTGCATGGCCGCGTACGAGGCCACCAGCAACCCCACCAGCCCCGGCGAAGCCTGGTAGCTTTCGGCGTAAAAGGGCAGCAGCGGCAAAATCAGGCTGAAGCCCAGCAGGTCAATAAAAACAATGACAAATATGGTCAGCAAACGACGTTTTTGCACGAATACTCCTGAATGAATCTGCGAATTTAAATCGGGAGAATCTGCGAGTTTGTGGATTCAACAAAGCACCGGCATCCTTGCCTGACGCGCGCAGACCCAATAACGTGGGGTGTTGCAGAAATTTAATGCGCAAAGATTGTAACTGCTACGGGTAAAATGTCAAACTGTGAGAAAACCGTTGATATTTGCAGGTCATCTACTCGCCGGCCCACTGGGGGAAGGTGCTGTTCAGCCAGTGCCACGGAAAATCATCAATGGCTCGCGGGGGTACAATTCCAACGGTTGGCACAATATGCGCCTGGCAATCGCCGTCCATGTAGGCCACCTGCTGCCTGTCTGGGCTGAAGGCCACATCCAGATTAACGCAATCCGGGTTTTCATGCCGGGTGGTGAGCAACAATTGCCGGTCTTCGCCGTTTGCGGTAAGCAGCCAGATTTCCCGGTCCAGCGGAATCTTCCATTCGCAGCCGTTGGGAAGTACCGAGACAACAATTTGTTCGGCGTCGGTTGACCATTGGGGCGTAAAACTGCATCCGGTTTCGGCCAAAAGCTGCCGTCTGCCGGTGCCGTCGGGGTGCACTTTTACCAGGTTGCCGCTGCTGTGCATCACCAGCCACTCGCCGTCGGGACTCCAGGCCGGAAAGATGTCGTTTTCATCGGTGATTATGGGCGTGATTTCCTTTTCGTCAAAACTGACAATGTAAATATTGTTTGCGTCTTCCTGTGCGCCGGTGTCTCGGGCTGCAAAGGCCAGATGCCGGCCGTCGGGGCTCCAGGCCGGCAGGGTAGTAATCATCAATTCTGATTCGGTCAATAGGTGAATGACCTCACCGGAGTCAGATTCGATGCACAACCCGGGTTCCAATCCGTTTTGGTCGCACGGGGCAGCCCAGCGGGGTTGGGGCAGGTCTGCCACATCCGGCAGGGATGCGATGTCCGGGAAATTGGTGTCCGGATTGGCGGCGGCATCTTCGGCGGGTTGGGCGGCCTGCGGGGCGGCGTCTTCGGCGGGTTGGGCCAGCAGGCCGGCCAGCACCAGCACTGCCGCCAGTGCAATCAGCGCCAGCCCGCCGACAGCCGCCACAATCAACTTGCGTGATGATTTTTTGGGCGCAATTTGGGTGGCAGTGGCCGGGCCGTGCAGCAACGTGGCATCGTCTGCCGGTTCGGGCGGCGTGGCATCGTCTGCCGGTGCGCCGGCGACTGCTATGTCGATGACCGCGCGGTTGAACGCGGCTGCCATTTGGGTGCAGCTTTTGTGGCGCATGCCGGGGTCTTTTGCCAGCGCCTTGAGAATGACATTTTGGGCCGATTCCGGCAGTTCCGGGCGCAGGCTGCGCGGCAGGGGCAGCGCTTCGCTGAGGTGCATGTGGATGAGCGCAATGGGCGTTTCGGCCTGGAACGGTGTGCGGCCCGTCACCATCTCGTACAGCACAATCCCCAGCGAGTAAATATCCGAGGCCGGGGTCAAATCTTTTTGCCCCTGGCACTGTTCCGGACTCATATACGCCGGCGTGCCCAAAATATCGCCACGGGTCAAATCCATGGTGCTTTCAACAATTTTGGCAATGCCAAAATCGGTGAGGTAGGCGTTGCCGGCCTCATCCAGCAGTATGTTGCTGGGTTTGATATCGCGGTGCAGCACACCGTGCGCGTGGGCGTGGTCCAGCGCCCCAGCAACCTGATCGAGAATGCGGGCGGCTTCGGCCAGCGGCAGCGGCCCCTGTTTAATGCGGTCGGTGAGGGTGCCGGTTTTTAGGTAGCGCATAGCCATGTAGGCCGTACCGGCGTCTTCGCCGTAGGCAAAAATGGGCAAAATGTGCAGGTGTTCCAGCCGGGCAATGGCTTTGGCTTCGCGGTTGAAGCGTTCTTTAAAGGTGGGGTCGTGTGAGAAATGCTGGGGCAGCACTTTCAGCGCCACGTGCCGGTCTGTGTCGGGGTCGTAGGCCTTGTAAACGGTGGCCATTCCGCCGATGCCAATTTGTTCAACAATGCGGTAGCGTCCCAGTGTTCGACCAATCACGTCCGCCTCCTGTGCCGGAAAATTGGTTGTGAAAATCACATCAAAACCATTATATCACGGCTTTTGGGGCGACGGAAGGGGGACAATACGGCGATTTTTGCAGGGATTGGCGGCGATGCCGTGCAGAAGTTCAACCGGCAAACCGGGCCAGCCACTCCAGCAGGGGGCGGCTGCGGTTATCCAGATGCTGTTCGGCGGCCTGGCGGTAGG
>RFJF01000450.1 GCA_003695455.1 Chloroflexota bacterium | reverse complement strand
TTTGCCACGGCAGGGTGTGGCGGGTGATGATGGTTTGCCCCACCGGCCAGCGCGAGGGTGGGTAGGTATCGCTGCCCAACCGGGTCACCACTTCATCCTTGCTCCAGCCAAAACCGTCGCTGTCGGTCAAGGATGAAGTGGTGACCCGGCTGGGCAGCGATACCTACCCGCCCTCGCGCTGGCCGGTGGGGCAAACCATCATCACCCGCCACACCCTGCCGTGGCAAATCGGCACGCCGCCCGGCCTGTACACCGCGCAGGTCGGCGTGGGCGCGGTGGATGAAACCAGTGGCGAGTTTTCCGGCTGGGATGTACTGGATGCGCAGGGCCGCCCCCAACGGCGCACGGCGCTGGCGGATTACGTCAACCTGAGCCGGCTGGTTCAGCCGGACGGCGGCCCGCTGCCGCAGGATAAAAACCCGGTGGTTGACTTTTTCCCCATTATTGGTCTGCGGCGCGTTATTTTGCCCCAAACCGCATTTCAACCCGGCGATTCGCTGCGGTTGGCCCTGCTGTGGCAGGCCGGCGAATACAATCTGGATGACATCTCGCTGGCGTTTGATTTGACCGATGCCGCCGGAGAAACGTTCCGCGTGGGCTACTCGCTCACGCCCAGCCGCCGCTTTAACCTGCCCCGCTGGAACCCCGGCGAGATTGTGCTGGGCCAGTACCGGCTGGCGGTACCGCCGGAAGCCGCCCCCGGCCCGGCCTCGCTGGCGGTGCATCTGATTAACGTGGGCGCGTATGATTACGACGAGGTCTTTCCCATCGGCAGCGTTGAAATTCTGCCCACCGAACGCAACTTCACCCCGCCGGACGCGCTGGACATGCCGCTGGACGCCGACTTTTCCGGGCAAATCACCCTGTTGGGCGCAGACTGCCCCGCCGAGTGCACCGGCGGCCCCGGCGGCTCGGTGGAGTTGACCCTCTACTGGCGCGCCGACGCCCCAACGGACACGGCCTACACCGTTTTCACCCACGCCCTCGGCGCGGACGAAACCGTGCAAATCAATGCCGACCACGCCCCGCCCAAACCCACCACCGGCTGGGTTCCCGGCGAAATCATCCGCGACCCGGTCACGCTGACCCTGCCCGCCGGCCTGCCCCCCGGCAACTACCCGCTGGAAATCGGCCTGTACAACGCCACCGACCCCGCATTTGCCCGCCTGCCCCTCGCCGGCGGCCAAACCCGCGTGCTGCTTCCCAATCCTCTGCACATAAAATAAGGATAAAGGCGGAAGGATAAAAACGGCCTTCCAAAGGATGAGTCTTGGCCGCTGAACAGCCAACACCTTAAAATCCCTGAAAATTCATATACGGTACCAAAAAATAGCGATATAATTACATCGAGACTGGTTTACTGTCCAGATTATCCACGTTGAGACTAACAGCTACCCGTTGTGAGCCGCAAAGTTCATATTCTGGCATTCGGCGGGGGTCCCCCACAGTTTCAAAACCCTACAAAAAACGCACAACAATAGAAGTTACGCAGTTCAAAACAAGGTCAGTGAAGTATTTTTACCAAAGACCACGTCAACATGCCGGCGAACGCGTCATTTCATATCGTTGTAATTCCGGAACGGGTCTATCTGCCAATTGTGGTGAAATAATAGAGCTATCGCAGGGTTGAGAAAAAAATCACGAATACCCAAAGGGCACACGTACCACTAATAGACAAACATCACGAACAAAATTCAAAAAATTCGTTTATTCGTGCTATTCGTGATTAAAATGTTTCAACCTGGTTTTGAACTACGTAACCCACATTACTATCGCAAGAAAGGAGAATTTTCATGAAACAGAAATGGTTGGTGAGTAGCGGAATTATTGCATTAATCATGGTGCTCTTTGGTTCTGCGCTGGTGTTGGCGCAGGAAGGAACAACTCAATCTATAAGTGTGGCTGCGGTCAATACCGGCACGGCATTCACCTACCAGGGGCGGCTGACGGATGGCGGCAGCCCCGCCAATGGGGTGTACGATTTTCAATTTACCGCCTATGATGCCGCAACCGGCGGGAACAATGTCGGCAGTACGACCGTGCAGGATGTGACGGTCACGGATGGGCTGTTTACGGCGAGTGTGGATTTGGGCAATATTTTTGATGGCACAGCGTTGTGGTTGGCGCTCGGCGTGCGATTGGGCACGGATACGGGCGCATTCACTACCCTTGACCCGCGTCAGGCCGTCACCGCCGCGCCGGTGGCACAAACCTTGCGCCCGGGGGCTTTCGTTGATGGTTCTGTGTACGAACCGATATTATCTGTGACCAACAATGGCAATGGGAATGGCGTGGTTGGAAATGCCACCGCCACCAGCGGGACAACCTATGGCGTTTATGGAACAAGTGCCAGTACCACCGGAAAGGGTGTATATGGAAAGGCCACCGCTACCAGCGGCGAAGCCTATGGTGTGCAAGGCGAAAGTCCCAGCACCAGTGGGCGGGGCGTGTTTGGATATGCTACAACCAACACCGGCACGACCTATGGTGTTTTCGGTGCAAGTGCCAGCAGTAGCGGCATCGGGGTATACGGCAATGCCCTCGCCCTTAGCGGCACAACCTATGGCGTCAAGGGCACAAGTTCCAGCACCAGTGGGCGGGGCGTGTACGGAGATGCCACCGCCACATCAGGATATACCTATGGCGTATGGGGTAGTATCCATTCTCCCAATGGGAAAGCCATTTATGGACACGCCAATGGCAGTGGCGGCCATGCTGGTTATTTTGTGGGTACTGTCCATGTCAGCGG
>RFJF01000449.1 GCA_003695455.1 Chloroflexota bacterium | reverse complement strand
GTGTGGTTAATCTGGCGCGCTGGCGCGGCATTGACCCCGAAAGCGCCCTGCGGGCCACCAATGCCCGCTTTGGCCGCCGATTTCGCCGTATGGAGGCGCTGGCGCGGGCCAACGGCACACCCGTGCCGCAATTATCCATTGCAGAGATGGATGTGCTGTGGGAGCAGGCCAAAAAAATGGAGCAGGGTGATGGCTGACCGGCGGGTGCTGATTGTTCTGCTGGCAGGGTTGCTGCTGGCGGCGCAGGGCTGCGCCTTTTTGGGCAGCGCCGAGTACCGGCTGAACAACCCGGTGCGGCAGGCGGTGTACCAGTTTGAGCGCGAACAGCGCGGCAAAACCGATGACCTGCTCATTCAGTTTTACCGCTCAGAGCCGCGGGTAAAATTTGAGGGGCAAAATGAAAACGGCGGGCGCACCGTCTGGCTGTTTGATTTGGCCGCCCGCGAATATTTTGACCTGCTGCCACCGGGCAAAAGTTACCTGTATATTCAGCGGCCGCAGTACACTACCGATTTTTCACAGGCCACGGTGCGGGTTTACCGGGGCGATAAATCCGGCTATGCGGGCCGGGCGCTCACCCTGCAACGGCTGGATGATGATACCTGGCAAGTGGTGGAAGACCGGGCGCTTGCGCCGGAAAATTAGCTCTCCAGCACAAAACGGAATTGCATGGCGTGCAATTTGTAGTACAGCCCCTGCCGCGCCAGCAGGTCGGTGTGCGTGCCCTGTTCCACAATCCGGCCGCCGTCCAGCACCACCACCCAATCGGCGTTGGTAATGGTGCTGAGCCGGTGGGCAATTACAAACGTGGTGCGCGAGCGCATCAGCCGTTCCAGCGCCTCCTGCACCAGATGTTCAGATTCGCTGTCCAGCGATGAGGTGGCCTCATCCAGAATGAGAATGCGCGGGTCTTTGAGGATGGCTCGCGCTATCGAGATGCGCTGGCGCTGGCCGCCGCTCAGTTTTACGCCCCGTTCACCCACCAGCGTCTGGTAGCCGTTGGGCATAGCCGTGATGAATTCGTGGGCGTTGGCCGCGCGGGCCGCGGCCTCAACCTCGGCGTCGGTGGCGTCAAGCCGTCCGTAGCGAATGTTTTGCATCACCGTGTCAGAAAACAAAATCGATTCCTGTGGCACAATGCCAATTTGCCCGCGCAGGCTGTTCAGGGTAACGTCGCGCAGGTCTGTGCCGTCAATAGTAATTTTGCCGCTGGTCACATCGTAAAATCGGGGGATGAGGTTGACCAGCGTGGTTTTGCCTGCGCCGCTGGGGCCAACCAGCGCCACCACCTGCCCCGGCTCAACCGTGAGTGACAGGTTGTGCAGTACCGGCACCGAGGAATCGTACTCAAAGCTCACGTCTTCAAATACCACCCGGCCAATGATGGTCGGCAGGGGAACGGCGTGGGGAGCATCCTCAATATCCGGCGCGGTATCCAGCAGTTCAAAAATCCGCTGGGTAGCGCCCAGCGCGGATTGAAACTGGCTGTACAAGCCGGAAAATGCGGCGATGGGGCCGGCCACCAGCATGGTGTAAATAATGTAAGATACCAGCCCGCCGGGGGTTAACCGACCCTGAATTACCTCGTAGCCGCCAAACCAGATAGTAACGGTGATTGACATAAACGCCAGAAAACCAATCAACGGGGCCAGCACCGCCGATATTTTGGCCCGTTCCATGGCCGCGGCAAAGGTTTCTTCAACTTTTGCGCCAAACCGGTTGGATTCATATTCTTCGCGGGCAAATGATTTTACAATGCGGATGCCGCCAAAACTTTCGTCAACCACGCCGGTAGCCTCGGCCAGCCGGTCCTGCACGTTGCGGGCCGCCGTGCGAATTTTTCGGCCCAGGTACACCATCGTCAAAGTAACAATGGGGATGCCCAGCAAAATGATGCTGGTCAGTCGCCAGTCCAGCCAAAACAGAAAAACCACCCCGCCAATCAGGGTGAGGGTTTGCTGCAACAGCGCAATCACATTTTCGGTGACGGCGGCTTGCAGGGTGGTCACATCGTTGGTTACCCGCGAGACAATCTCGCCGGTGCGGTGGTCGGCGTAAAAGCGCAGCGAGAAGGAAATCAGGTGATCGTACAACTGACGGCGCAGGTCGGCCACTACACGCTCGCCAACAAAGGCAATGCTGTACCGGTTGATAAAACTGAACACCGCCCGCACCAGAAAAATAACCAGCAGCACCAGGGTAAAACGGTTCAGCAGGTCAAGGCTGGTCTGCACAAAAACCACATCCACCACACTGCCCACAATCAATGGCATCACCAGCCCCAGCAAAGTTGACAAAAACAGCGTAATCAGTGCCAGTACCATTCGGCCGGTGTAGGGGCGCACGTAACTGAGCAGGCGGGTGTAGCTGGTCAGGTGTTCCCGGTTAAGGCGTATATTTTCTTCTGTTTCTGAAATTTGACGGTCTCTGCGGTGTCTGAACATAATGATTTCTCATGAGTGTGAAAGCGCCTGCGGCGCGGCAACCTTGAATAAAAATCCGGCAGGCAGCAAGTTGCAGAAAGGTGCACTCGTCGCTCGTAATTGGGCGTTCGCTGTCTACCGTATTTTCAGAGCACATTCATTCACAATTCTCAATTTTCAATTCATAATTCAACATTTCAGGGGAGTGTAGCACGGCACTTGAGAGTGAGCAAACAACATTTAATCTGCTCTAAAAAAAAAATTTACGCTAACTTTACAGACAAAACTTATTGTGCTATGATATATTATCAACGTAGCTTATAATCTGTTGCGTCAAGCCCTCCCATATTGGCTGCACCCACAGCCAACCATAAAAGCCTCTAAAAATTATCGGCCTGACTGACGCTGGAAAAAATTTCCTCAATATTTTAGACGCAACAGAATATATGAAAGTGCGCTCACTTCCTCCCAGGTGGGCGTACTTTTTTTATGGCGTACGATACAGTTTTACTCTCCAAATATGAATGTGAATGGCAAAATGAACAGGAATTACTCAGAAAAACAGGCAATTTGTCAAGCCATTTGAACACGAGTATAATTTTGGGGTTAAAAATCTGGAAATTTTTGTGTGAAGGAACTCCCCAATCCTGATGCAGCGAAAAACTCAAACCGCCGAATACTGGCAAAAACAATTTAAGGTTAACACCAAAGATTTGGAAACCATCTACAACCAAATTCTTGAGCTTAACCAACCTGTAAGTCTGGATGAACTGGCAATCTCGCTGGTAAAACATCACTGTGATGAAGAAGAACTGGCCCGTAGAACTGATTTGCAGGCCGGCCGGCTGTACCAGCCCAAAGAGACGTATGACATTGATGAAACCATTATTTTTCCCGCGCTGGATTTTGCTACCGGGAAAGTCGTGGCCTCACGGCAGGGACATCACCCCGAATACGGCACGTTTACGGTTATTGCCGTAGATATGGGCAACGGAGGGCCGCCCAAAGAATTTGCCGCCGGTTTTCCGCACGACCATCTGCTCAACACCAGTGACTACAGCCTGGCAAATTTGCAAGGGCTGGCCTCGCCGGAAGAATTGTACCAAACCTACAAAAAATCCATTGTTAATGCTGTCAGCCGCGCCTTAACCCAGAGCGACGATTTTGTGCGCTTTCAGGACAAATTCTTTCTCAAAGACGCCCTGCCGGAATTTCACGAAGGCTTGTTCAACATTGCCGATGCAGCCATTGACATCAACCAGGGTCCGCTGGCCGTTGATGATTTAATTGAGCAAATGGGCATTCTGCAACCAGGCGAAACTGTGTCTGAAGTGACCCGTTTCTCGGTAAATTATCAATTGGCCAACGATGAACGTTTTGTGGATGTTGGGCCTACCGGCCAGGTGCTGTGGTACCTTGAGCGGATTGAGCCGCCGGAGGTCACCCACCCGCCCCGCCGGTTGCAAACCACCTACGCCAATTACGATGTCGCTGATTTTGATGACGACCTGCTGGCCCTGCTGTCTGATATTGATGATGAAACCACCCACCCCGACGACGCTGCGCCCGCCGACCCCAACGCCAAAACGGTGACCATTGTCCTCAACTACCCGCACTGGCGCGTGGGAACGCTGCCAATTACCCCTAAAACTCAACATCTTTTCCCTGCCAGCAACTACAACCCGGTTTTGTTTGAATTTGTTGACGGGCGAACCGGCAATACTTTTCCCGGCTGGACAGTATCTGATTTTAACTATGTGTTTGGGCTGGATGCCTGGTACAAAAAGAACAAACTGCCGGTTGGAGCGTACATCACCTTAAAACGCACCGACAACCCGATGCAGGTTATTGTTGATTATCAGGCCACCCGTACCCAACGAGACTGGGTTCGGATGGCGCGGGTAACCAACAAAAAACTCACCTTTCAAATGAATCCTTCGGCGCTCAACTGCAAATACGATGAACTCATGATGATCAGTGACGCCACCCCGGATGAAACTGAAAAATTGTGGGTCAGCGCAGAAGAACGTGAAACGCCGCTGTACCACTTAATCTGCAACCTGTTTCCGGAACTTTCAAAACTGAATCCGCAAAGCACCGTCCATGCCAAAACGCTATACAGCGCCATTAACGTCATGCGACGCGTAGGCCCCGGCCCCATTTTTCAGGAACTGGTTTCTCACGCCTGTTTCATTCCAATGAATCACGGCTACTGGACATACGATCCCAATCTGAAGGATTGATTGAATAATCTATGGCAAAATACACAAAACCAACTCTCGATACAAAATTTCATATTGATTTTTCATGGTGGCAACAAAAAGGCCAAAACCTGCGCGCCTTTCTGCAGGGCCACCTCTGCGAAGGCTGCCGCGAAGAAGCCGCCGATTCCGAAGGCCAAACCTTTGACTGGATCAGCCCGGACACTGGCGAAGTTTTTACAATTGACAGCCTGTGGCACGTTATTCACAAAAATTGCCCCAACGACCCGGAATTTTTTGACAGCCGGGTACCGCTGACCACCGCAATTTTCAGAGCTTTTATTGCCAACAATAACGCCCCGCTTACTCCGCAGGAACTTTTTGAGGTCACGCAAAAAAAATCACCGGAAATGATTTTGCGCACCATTGGCCGGCGTCAGGTGTACAAAGGCATCAAACCCGTTCGCTGATAACCTGACAACGCAAACGTTCTGTCGCAATCCAACCGCCGGAAAATCCGGCGGTTTTTTTATGTCACCCACTGGCGAAAATTGATGGATGCGATTAAAATGTACCCACACCTTTCGGGGCAACCACATGATTTGCAGCCAAAATATAATCAAACTGACGATTTTTCTGCTGGCGATAGCCCTTTGGCCCGCCCCGGCTGCTCTTGCCGCCCCCCCGCCAAACCCAGAGTTGGTCTACACCGTCCAACCCGGCGACACCCTGATGGGCATTGCATTTAAATACAACCTGTCACCGCTAGAAATTTTGCAGGCCAACCACCTGTTCAACCCCTCCCTCATTTTTCCGGGCCAAAAATTAACGCTGCCCGGCGTTCCGGCCCCCACCCCAACGCCGCCGCCCACGCCCACACCGTTACTGCAATTGCCGCTGTCCGGCACACAGCACACGGTTCAACCCGGCGAAACGCTGTACAGCATTGCCCAAACCTACGGTGTGCCGGTGGGCAATCTGGTGCTGGCCAACAGCCTGCCCAACCCCGACGTGATTCAGGTGGGGCAAACGCTCAACATCCCAATCGGGCCGCTGCCCACACCCGGCGCGCTGCCGCCACCGTTCGAGTCAGTCTCGCTGTCTGAAAGCACCATCATTCAGGGGCGCACGCTGACCGTGTACGTATCGCTGGCTGAGCCGGCTACCGTCAGCGGCAGCTTTGAGGGCCAGCCACTCATTTTTAACAGCGACGGCACGGGCGGCTTGTGGGCCATCACTGCCGTTCACGCGCTGTTGCAGCCCAACAGTTACCCCATCATTCTGACCGCCACCCGCCCCGACGGCAGCACCGCCAGCCACGTTGAACCGGTTTCGGTCATTGAGGGGCCGTACGGATTTGAGGCCATCCAACTGGATGACACCCGCTCGCAACTGCTCAACCCGCAAACACTGGCCGCAGAACGAGACATGCTGGTCAACCTGTGGACGCAGGTTACCCCGCGCCCGCGCTGGTCCGGCCCGTTCTGGTATCCCATTGCCGGCAACGATGTACGCATCACCAGCTATTTTGGCACCCGCCGCACCTACAACAACAGCGACGAACTCAGCTTCCACGCGGGCACCGATTTTGGCGGCAGCGGCACTCCCATTTACGCGCCGGCGGCGGGCCGGGTAGTGCTGGCCCGGCCGCTCACGGTGCGCGGCAATGCCGTGGTCATTGACCACGGGCTGCGCTTGTACAGCAACTACTGGCATCAAAGCCAGATTGTTGTCACCGAAGGGCAGGAGGTGCAGCAGGGCGATTTGATTGGGTACGTGGGCGGCACCGGGCTGGTTACCGGCCCACACTTGCACTGGGAGGTCCGGCTCAACGGAATTGCCGTCAACCCCCTGCAATGGGTCCGGGAATCAATTCCCTGATTTCAACGAACAATGAACAACAACGAATGACCAAACCCGCCCAACTCCACAAACTCCACAAACTCTATGAACTCTATGAACCCAAAGAAGTTGACTGATGGCAAAAAAACGCAAACTTAATCCCAACCGGTTTCAACAGCAGGACGAAAAAGGGCTGTTCTCGTTTGACCCCGTCCGCCGCAATCTGTTCAAATGGGGCATGATTGCCGGTGTGGCCGGCG
>RFJF01000448.1 GCA_003695455.1 Chloroflexota bacterium | reverse complement strand
GGCAAAGGGGTCCAGCAGGGGCGGCGGGTTGCCGCCGGTACTGAGGCGGATCAGCTCGCGGGCGGTTTCCAGCACCCGCTCGTCGGTGGTGCTTTCCCACAGCACCAGCCGCTCAATAAAATCGAACAGGCGCATGCGGGGGGTATCGTTGCTGCGCCCTTTTTCGTCCACGCCCTCGGCGTTTTTGCCTTTGGGCAGCTTGCGGCAGGCGGCGATGAACTCCGGCGGCACTTCTGTGTCACTGCGAGCTGCAGGCGTGGCACTCTCCGGGTGCGGGGTTGGGGATTGCGTCGCTTTGCTCGCAATGACATCGGCGGCGTCCTCGGGGTGGTGGCCGGGGTCATCCACCAGGCTGGCAAAAATCACGGCGCGGGCGGCGGCCAGCGGGCGGCGCGCCCACCACAGGTGGAGGGTGCTGGGGTGGCCGTGGCGGATGGATTTCTCGCGGGCGCTGGCCGCGTTGATGGCTTCCAGGGGCAGGGCCACTTCGATGAGTTTTTTACGGGTCATACGGACTCCAGAATTGTGAATTGCGAATGATGAATTGTTATTGTGAGGCCCAGCGGGCCGAAGCAATCTCCGGGTGCGGCGGGGAGATTGCCACGGGCTGCGCCTCTGCAGTGATATTAGACGGGTTTATCTGTGTCCCGTTCATCCAGCCGGCGCAGGAACTCTGCCGGAGAAATGATGGGGATGCCCTCAAACGGATGCAGTACCAGCAAATCTTCGTCGCCGCTCACAAGCACATCAGCCTGCCCGGCCGCGGCGACTCCCAGAAATTTGTTGTCTTTTGGATCGCGGCAGACGGTGATGGGCCGGGTTGGCGTTACAGCCTCGCCGCGCAGCAGCATCAGCCGCAGCACGGTGGTGATGTCGGTCTCGTTCAGGCCGTACTTGTCGCGGATACGGGGCCGGTTGAGCACATCGGCCAGTTCTTCCAGCAGCGGCTGGCTGTAGAGCAGGATGTATTCGGCGTGGCGCAGCCGCTGCAACACCGGGCCAACCGTACCGTGCGGCATAATTAGCGCGCGCACCAGAATATTGGTGTCAATGACGGCCCGCATCAGCCGGCTAACTCGCTGCGAGCCGCATCAACGTCGGCGGCCAGTTCAGCTTCATCAACGGCGGCATTCTGGCGAGCCAGCCGCTCGGTCAGCCGGTCAAAATCGGCCAGGATGTCCTGCTCCTGCATTGCCTGCCAGCGCACAAACTCGTCGTAAGAAATCAGCACGGCTTCGGGCCGGCTGCCTCGGGTCAGCACGTAGGGCACATTATTTTTAGATACCTCGTCAAATACCGCCCGGAAACGGCGTTGCAGTTCGGTCACACCAATGATTTTTTGCATAACAGCAGCTCCTCTGTAGTGAAATACATATTCTGCTATGTATTATACCACAAAATGAGAGATTGGTTTACTTCGGCTTCTCACTGTGAACCAGCAGGTCGTTCAACTTGTAATTAACGCTGGCCGCCGCCGAGTCCGGCTCGCGGTCAAAGGGGCGGCGGATGTAACGCGGAGGGTGGCCCTGGCCGTCCTCCACCTCAACAATGGCCAGAATGAACTGCTCCGGCGTGTTGACGCCGCACATAATCTCGTTGTGGGTGACGGTTACGGTTTCACTGCCGGCTTTAACGCCTTTGACCTCGATGAAGCGCAGGTGGCCCGTGGCCGGTTCGCGGCTCTCGATGTCGTAACCAAGATTATCCCGGCTCACATCGCGCGGATCGTGGCCCAGCGATGTTTCGGTCTGCATCACGGCCTGCATGGCAATTGCTTCGGTGATTCGCCGCTGCCGCAAATCGGGCGGAGTGGCCTCGCCCAGTAAAAGGCCCAGCGGTACCACCAGCGCGCCGCCAATAACCACCGGCGGCGCAGCCGATATTTGCCGTTCCCGGGCCAGTTCCTCTTTGCGCTGCTCCAGCCGGACCGCCAGTTCGTCGGCCCGGCGCTGGGCCAGTTCGGCGTTAAGACGAACGTTAATTTTGCCGTCCCGTTCCTGCCGACGCAGTTCAGCGGCCCGGCCATCCCAATAGTTAATTTCTTTGGTCAACCGTTCGTGGACGGCGGCCAGGGTTTTGTCAATCAGTGTCTCACGCCGTTGTTTGACCCGTTTGAGATGTTGCGGCAGCAGCTTCTCAATGGCGTAGCCGGTTACCTGCTGTTCCAGTACCTCACCGTTCAGCCAGCCGGACGTCAGACTCGGTTGAATCTGCGCGGTCTCTGCCGGCGTGGCCGGACGATAATCCAGGTAGGGGGCGTAACCGCCGGCCCGCACCTGGCCTGCTTTGTCAATTTCTGCAAAATGGACCTCCCGGGAGATGATCCGCCGCTCGCCGCTGTGGCGGGCGCGGGCATCCTGAATGGCCTGTTCCAAAAAAAAGAGTACGCGCGGCGTATCGCCGGGATCGGTATCATCCACCAACAGTGCGCCGGACCGCAGCAGATGGGCCTGACGTTCCAGCGTCAGGTCAATCACGGTATCCAGCAGCGGATGGCCGGGGCAGAGAAAGTCGGCCAGCGGTTGGCCGGGCGGGCTGACCAGCGCTTTTTCAAAGCAAACACGGTCATATTTTTCAAGTACCGGTATGGTAGTTCCCAACTCGCGGGCGCGGCGGCGGATGGGAGCCGGCACGTAGCTGATGCGGTAGCGCCCCGGTTCCCGTTCACGCAGCGAACCGCCCAGTTTGACAAAAACCTCCATGAAAAAGGCTTTGATGTAGTGAGGCTGCAAACGACGGGCGGCGTAGCGTTCCATCTCCTCACGCACCCGCAAAATTGCGGTGGTGTCCATTGTTTCTGTAACCAGCGAGCGTTGTTCAAGCAACTCGCGTATTCGTTCTTTGTCCACGGCGTGGTCAACCGTGCGCTCCAACTGGGCCTGCACCTCGGGCCGGTCGCCGTAGCGGATAGCGTCAATCAGCAGTTTACGCAGCGGCGTTTGTACAAAAAGCGCCCCCAGCACATCAAAGACCTTGCCTTCCAGCGCCTTGCTTTCGGTTTCCAGCTTGCTCAGCAGCCGCTGGTAGACCTGCCCCTCGCGGGTCTGGCCGGCCACCAGATTCCACAGATGGCAGACCTCGGTTTGCCCAATACGGTGAATGCGCCCAAATCGCTGTTCCAGCCGGTTGGGGTTCCAGGGCAGGTCGTAGTTGATCATCAGGTGGGCGCGTTGCAGGTTAATGCCTTCACCGGCGGCATCGGTGGCCAACAGAAAGAAAACATCAGGATCATTGCGAAATTTGTCTTCAATTGCCCGGCGCTGTTCGCGGGGCACGTTGCCGTGGATGGTGACGATGATGTCATCGCGGCCAAACAGGGTAGCAATTCGCTGCTCCAGATAAGTCAGTGTATCGCGATGTTCGGTAAAGATGACCAGTTTGCGCCGCTGGCCGTTGCCATCTACCATCCGTTCATCATCTTGAATGATGGCGGCCAGTTCCTCCCACTTGCGGTCTTTGCCGCTTTGCCGCACGTCAAAGGCCATCGCTTCCAGCCGGGTCAGGGTATTGATTTCGGCCTGCAACTCGGCAATGGTCAGGGCGGCGGTGGCGCTGTCCATAACTGCCTCTTCAACAGCTTCAATTTCTTCGGCCAGAGCGTCATCCAGATCGGCCAACTCCTCCTCATCAACAAACCAGTATTGAGTTGTTGGGGGCGATAGTGCAGCCTGCTGATTGGTTTCCAGTTCAGCCAGACGGGTTTCCAGTCGCTCCCGTCGCCGTTTGAGCGATTGGTAAATAGCTGCCGGTGAGGAAGCCAGCCGCCGCTGCAAGATGGTCAGCGCAAAGCCAACCGTGCCTTTGCGTTGGTCGTCCAGGTTATCGGCCCGGTTGAATTCCTCACGCACGTAGCTGGTAACCGCCTGATACAATTCATCCTCCGCCGGCGAAAGTGCGTAATCAACGGTGTAGGCCCGTCGTTCCGGGAAAAGTTTACGTTGTTCAAAGGTGTACAAATCCTCTTTAACCATCCGCCGCATAATGTCGGATACATCCACCTGATGCACCCCTTCGCGGAAACGGCCGGCAAAACGATCCGGGTCCAGCAAAGCCAGGAACAGTTGAAAATCATCTTCTTTGCCGTTGTGGGGGGTGGCGGTCATCAGCAAAAAATGGCGGGTGATGCTGCCCAGCAATTTACCAAGTTTGTATCGCCGGGTCTCTTCCAGCTTGCTGCCCCAAAAATGGGCCGACATCTTGTGAGCTTCATCCACAATGACCAAATCCCAATCGGTGCGGCGCAGTTTTTCTTGCAGTGCTTCATCCCGGGCAATCTGGTCCAACCGGATGATGACGCGCTCTTTTTCGGCAAATGGATTGCCGCTGACGGCGGATTCAATAGTTTCACGGGTGATGATGTCAAAATGGAGTTGAAATTTAAACCACAATTCGTCCTGCCACTGGGGGGCCAACCCTCCCGGCACGCAAATCAGGCAGCGATTGACATCACCCCGGACAACCAGTTCCTTGATTAACAAACCGGCCATAATGGTTTTGCCGGCGCCGGGGTCATCGGCCAGCAGGAAGCGAAGTGGCTGGCGGGTGAGCATTTCGCTGTACACGGCAGTGATTTGGTGAGGTAACGGCTCAATGAGCGACGTGTGTACTGCCAATACCGGGTCAAACAGGTGGGCCAGCCGAATCCGGTACGCTTCGGCCACCTGGCGGAAGGTATGGCCGTCGGTGTCAAAGCGCCAGGTAGGGTGCCCCTCGAGAATGGCCAGATTCGGTTCGTCGTGACGGTAAAGAATTTGTGAACCGGTTTGTCCATCGGGTCGTTTGTAAATCAGTTCAACAGCACTGGTGCCGTACCAATTCACGCGAACCACAGTGACAGCCTGGTTTGGAATAATACCGGTCACTTTACTGTCAGGTTGTAGCGATTCGAGAGCAGTCATTGGTTTCTTACCATAATTGATACAAATGTAATTGCAAAACGCTGGCGAGGATTAACTGTGAGGACAACAAAAAACGCTGCCCAATTGACCTGGCAGCGCGGTGAATGTACAATATCCCAAACGATTGATCAGGCACGGCGCTGCTTGATCCATATCATTAAAGTCCCGTTGCCGCGGGACTTTTTTTATGCCTTCAATTCTAACATAACTCCACAATCAGTACCAGATAACATTTGTCACATCATTTGTGTGAATATCCT
>RFJF01000036.1 GCA_003695455.1 Chloroflexota bacterium | reverse complement strand
TGACGGCGGCGGTTACCTGGTAGTGGGGAACTTTGCGGCGGGGCGGGCGACGGGGCAATTCTGATTGCAGGCCCAACTGCCGTGCCCGGCACCACTTGCGCAGCGGGCACCCGGCGCAGCGCGGCGATGTGGGAGTGCAGACGGTGGCGCCCAGTTCCATCACCGCCTGATTCCAGTCGCCGGGGTGGCGCGATTCCAGCAGTTGTTGGGCGGCCTGCCCAATGTGCCGCGCACCGGGGTTGCGGGTTACGTCAGTTTCAACGGCGAACAGTCGCGCCAGCACCCGTTTGACGTTGCCGTCTACCGCCGCAACCGGCTCGCCAAAAGCAATCGAGGCCACCGCGGCGGCGGTGTACTCGCCAAATCCGGGCAGGGTGCGCAGTTGGGCGCCGCTTTGCGGCAGGCGGCCCGACCATTTTTCCACAATTTCACGGGCGGCGCGGTGCAGGTTGCGGGCGCGGGCGTAGTAGCCCAGTCCCTCCCACAGCTTGAGCACCTGTTCCTGCGATGCGGCAGCCAGCGCTTCCACGGTGGGGAATCGGGCCAAAAAACGATGGTAGTAGGGCACCACCGTAGCAACCTGTGTTTGCTGCAACATCACCTCAGACACCCAAATACGGTAGGGGTCGGTTTCGTCACGCCAAGGCAGGGCGCGGCCGTTGCGCCGGTACCAGCGCAAAAGTTCGGCGCGGATGGCCGGATTGTGTTCCGCCAAATTATGCATCTGCCGGCGTAAATGCCTGATGCCGCACGCGATATTTTTCTACCCGGTCCATCTGCACTTCCACGCCAATGCCGGGGCCGGTGGGCACGGTGATGGTGGAATCTTCTGTGTTGAGGGCAAAGGTCGGCTCGGCCACGTCCTCGGCGTAGTAGCGGTCGCTGGCAGAAATATCGGCGGGCAAGACAAAGTTGGGCATGGTAGCCAGATGCAGGTTGGTGGCGCGGCCCACGCCGGTTTCCAGCATGCCGCCACACCACATTTTGATGCCTGCATCTGCGGCCATGTTGTGAATTTCCACGGCGTTACTCAGCCCGCCAACGCGCGCCACCTTCATGTTGATGACTTTGCAGGCGTTAATTTCTATGGCCCAGCGGGCGTGCAGCGGCGAGTGGATGCTTTCATCCAGACAGATGGGGGTGTTGACCTGCGCCTGCAATTTGGCGTGGTCGGCAATGTCATCGTAGTGGAGCGGCTGTTCAATCATCAGCAGGTTGAGGTCATCCATTTGGCGGAAAATCTGGGCGTGCGCCAGCGTAAATGCCGAGTTGGCGTCGGCCATTAGTTTGATGGTGGGATGCTGTTTGCGCACCTCGGTCAGCGGCTCCAGTTCCCAACCCGGCTCGATTTTCATTTTGATACGGCGGTAGCCCAAATCCACAAATTTGTTGACCCGGTCCAGCAACCCCTGCAGCGTGGGTTGAATGCCAATGCTCACCCCCACTTCCACGCGGTCACGCACGCCGCCCAGCATTTGCCGCAACGGCACACCCTGCGCTTTAGCCAGCAAATCCCAAACGGCGTTTTCAAGCGCGGCTTTGGCCATGGGGTGGCCGCGCACGCCGGCAAAACGGGCGGTAACATCGGCGGGGGTGGAGACATTCTGCCCAATCACCGCCGGAATCAGAAAATCGCGCAGAATGTGCCAGCCGGTTTCCACGGTTTCGTAGGAGTAGCTGGGCGCGCTGTGAGCCACGCACTCGGCCCAGCCGGTCAGCCCCTCGCTGTGAACCGCCACCAGAATGGCGGGCCGGGCCACCTGCGTGCCAAAACTGGTCCGGAACGGATGAACCAGATTCTGCGTGATGTGATGCATTTCAATACGTTCAATTTTCATTTTTCACCCCGAATTTTTAATTACCAATGAACAATGATGAATGACCAAATAAAAAACTCACTCAACCCACAAAACTCCACAAACTCAACTAACTCAATAAACTCTACTAACTCAATTCCAGCAGGTAAAAATTGCGACCCTCGTGCCGGAGCATGTCGGTGGCGGTGTAGCCGGCGGCAAAAGCGTGCTCAAAAATCTGGCGGGTATGCAGCCGCCAGGCCAGCGCCAGTTCCGGCGCGGCCTGTTTGAGTTGCGGCAAATCGGTGGGGAACTCCACGCGCCAGCGCGGCTCACCGGCGGGCAGGGGCGCGGGTTCCGGGGGGATGGGCCAGCCATCGGCGCGGATTTGCGGCGGGTTGAGCAGCGGCACAGCGGTAGCCTCCGGCGATTTCCAGCGGCCCTCGATTCTGGCCTGCACCCGTTCAGACGCCAGCCACCAATCCACCCGAAAGCGGTCGCTGGGCAGCCCCTTGTTCAGCGCGTCGGTCATGTTGCCGTACAGGTTGGGCAGGTACGTGTTGCACACCGCGCCCAGTTTGTGCAGGTTGAGCCGGGCGTTGCGCCCCTGCAGCGGGTCAAACGTCCAGGTAATCAATTCCAGCCCGTGCTCCAGTGCGGCCTTTCGCTGGGCCAGCTTGAGCTGCGTGCCCATTCCCCGGCTTTGGTAGGGCGGCAGCATTCCCGCCTGATGAGAGGCCAGCTTGAGCCGCCCGTCGCTGGTGCGGGCCAGAAAACCGTAGGCAAAGCCCACCGGCGCATCGCCGTCGAACATCAGCAGCACAATACCGCCCTCTTTGTGCAGGGTCAGCAGCATGTGGGCCGGCACAGCCTCTTCCAGCGAACCCCAGATTTGGGCCTGGAGCTGCACAATCATCTCAAATTCTGCCATTGATTGTGGAGGTCGAATTGAAACGGGCATGGCGCACACCCAACAGTGGAATGAACAGATTGTACCCCGTGTGCCAAAAACCTTCAAATTATCGGGCGGGCAGTCTCCGGCGGCACGGCAATGACAAGCAAAATCAACTTTTCACCGGTCAGGAGCCCCTTCGCTGCGCTCAGGGTGGTATGCCGGAGACTCACTTCCCACTTCCCAACTCCCAACCCCTGATTCCTGTTTTCACAGAAAGCAACTTGTAATTTACATAATGCTATTGAGGGATTGCCTAATTTTGAAATCCTGTGTATAATGAAAATGGGGAGTTGGCAAGAATAATACTATATTTTGTGGGTTGATAAAAACTAGAACCCACATATAGTGTTCAGGAAAGATTACTTGATTTGCAATACTGGTTTCTAACGGTGGTAGTATTTGTGCTGGCAGGATGTGTCAGCGGGTCTCTGAACCCGCCAGCGGTTGCGCCGCCCACCGGCCCGGCGCAAGGTGTTGAGGCTGTGGTATCAACACCCCCGCCCGTTGACCCAACTATTGCAGCGGACACTCCCACGCCAGACCCGGCCCTGGAGAACGGGCAGCCGCTGGCGGCCCGGGTGAATGGTGAGCCGATTTTTCTGGATGCGTTTGAGCAGAGAGTTGCCCAATTCGCGGCGCAGCCACAAGCAGCCGCGCAGGTGCTGGCGGCGCTGGTTGACCAAAAAATCATCGAGCAGCAGGCGCGCGCGCGGGCAATTGAAATTCCCGATGCCGAACTGAACGCCGCCGCGCAAAAAATCATCGAATCCGGGACGGAAACCCAACTCAAAAGCTGGCTGGCCCGGAGCGGGCTGACGGAATCGGAGTTTTTGGCCGAATTGCGCGCCCAACTGCTGGCCCAACGGCTGTTTAACGCCGTTACGCAAGATGTGCCAACCAGCGCGGAGCAAATCCGCTTGCAGGTTTTGGGTACAACCAACCGGACCAACGCCGACGCATTGGCCGCCCGTTTGGCCCAAAACGTTGATTTTGACACATTGGTGCAGGAAATACAGAACGGCTCGTCAGAAGCAAACTCCCGCCTGCTGGACTGGTTTCCACGGGGTACGGCAGAACTGCCGGCCAGGGTGGAAGAGGCGGCATTCAAACTGCAACCGGGCCAGATTAGCGGCCCAATTTCAGCCGCCGGTGGGTACTACATCATCAAACTGGAAGGAAAGGAGTTTGGCCGCAAACTTTCAGATGAGCATCTGCAAACCCTGAAAATTCAGGCATTTACCCGGTGGCTGCAAGCGCAGCGGGCGGCGGCAACTATTCAACAATTTGTTACCCTGCCCTGACGCTGGCCGGTTTGCAATTGTGGACATTGCCATTTTTTTGGCTATACTTGTACCGTTGTTATCACGTTCAAGTGCAGGAGTGTCTCAATTTTATGCAGCAGGCCAGAATAAAAACGTCCTATTGGGGTTTAATTATTATTTTTGGCACCGTATTTGTGCTGGTGCTGATTTTGCTGGCAACGGTGGGGATTTTGCTCTTCACCCGCCAAAACAGTTCAAGTACTGCGCCAAGTATCATCACCGGAAATTCGCCGGTAAACCGGTTGAACACCGAAGCTATTGACCCGGCGCTGGCGCTGGCATCGCTGGGCGGCGTGCCGGAGTCAGATTTACTGACCGAAGCAATTGAAAAATTACGTCCGGAAACGGCGTTGGCGACGCTGCTCTTCAGCCCCAATCTATCGGCCAAAGAGAGCGCCGGCGGATTTTTGCAACTGGCCGCGGTGTATGCCGGCGGCAATGATTTTGAAAAGGCGGCGCTGAGTTACCGGCTGGCCGGAACCGTGGCCACGCTGGCGCCGGATTTACCGGATACGGTTCGGGCTGACCTGTTTGTGCAGGCCGGCGAAGGGCTGGCAGGCATTGCCCGACCCACAGAGGCCAAATATTACTTTGACCAAGCTTTTGTGATTGCGGCCAACAGCCCGTATTTGCAGGCCGCACATCGCCGCCGGATTTTTGAACGGCTGCACCAAAATTACCAGGCCATCGGCGAACGGGCAGCGGCCAGAGAAAGTTTGAGCCTGAGCGCCAACCCGCCCAGTTTGCAACTGGTGGCGCAGGCCGGCGCAATTTTGCCCGCCGGCGAACCGGTTCCTTTGCCGGAAGCGGCCCAAACCGCCGAAGCAAACCGCTGGCAGGCGGCGCAGGAGTTGGCAGCGCAACTGGTACTTTTGGGTGGAGAGGCTGCGCCGGAAGCTGTTGCAGCGTTGGCAGCAGCGCTGAAAGCTGAAGACCAGCAAAAATTGCCGTATTTTTTTAGACAGTTGCGAAGCGTTTTCAAACTCGCTTTTAAAATACGGCAATTTTTGTTGGTCTTCAGCTTTCAGCGCTGCTGCCAACGCTGCAACAGCTTCCGGCGCAGCCTCTCCACCCAAAAGTACCAGTT
>RFJF01000447.1 GCA_003695455.1 Chloroflexota bacterium | reverse complement strand
GCGAATAGCGAATAGCGAACGAGCGAATAGCGAATAAACAGCAGTAAATTTGCCACGTGCAACCTGTTTAACTATCCGGCTGAAATTGGCAGGCGCAGTGTATCACGAAGAATCGGGGGAGTCAAAGATAATCGGCGGTAGGCCGGCGCAGAACGTGTTCAGCTTAAAATAATTTTTCACAAGCGGTTTTTTCCAGAATATTGCCCCAAACCCGCTTGACAAACCCTGCCGGCTATGTTAATATGTGGCTCGAATTCTGAACACGTTGCGAGAAAAAAATGTTTAATTTGCCTGTTGCCGGCAACATTGTAGTCATCGTACTTGGCGTCCTCCTTATTATCGGTAAGGGGGCGTTTGCGGTTGGCACTACAAAGTAGCGCAACAGGACATAGTTCACCTCAGCAAACGCCTCCTAAACCGGGAGGCGTTTTTTTTATCAAAATTATATTCGCAAGGAGTGACAGAGATGGCCGAAGTTAAGACCGGTGCGGAAATTGTGTGGGAATGTTTGCTTCGCGAAGGGGTTGAGGTAGTATTTGGTTACCCCGGCGGCGCAATTTTGCACACTTACGACGCACTCACCCAGTACCAGGACAAAATTCACCACGTGCTGGTGCGCCACGAACAGGGCGCCACCCACATGGCCGATGGCTACGCCCGCGCCAGCGGCAAAGTTGGGGTAGCCATTGCTACCTCCGGCCCCGGCGCCACCAACATGGTCACCGGGCTGGCTACCGCCATGATGGATTCGGTGCCCATTGTGTGCATTACCGGGCAGGTACCCACCACCGCCATCGGCGGCGATGCCTTTCAGGAGACGGACGTAACCGGCGTGACCCTGCCCGTTACCAAGCACAACTACCTGGTTACCCACATTTCTGAGTTGGCCGAAACCATCCGCGAAGCATTCTACATTGCCCGCACCGGCCGGCCCGGCCCGGTTTTAATTGATATTCCCAAAGACGTGCAAAAAGACGAGATTGAATTTGAATACCCCACGCATCCCATCGAACTGCCCGGCTACCACCCCCCGGCCAAAGCCACCGACGACGAAGTAGCCGCCGCGCTGGAACTGCTGAACAGCGCCGAAAAACCGGTCATTCTGGCCGGACACGGCGTGCTCATCTCCGGGGCTATGCAGGAATTGAGAGAACTGGCCGAAAAAGGAAACATCCCCGTGACCACCACTCTGCTGGGCACCGGCTGTTTTCCGGCCAGTCACCCCCTCAACATGGGCATGATGGGCATGCACGGCGAGGCCGCCGCCAACAACGCCATTCAGGATGCCGATTTGTTGATTGCCTGCGGCATGCGCTTTGACGACCGCGTGACCGGCAACCTCAAAACCTATTCGCCGCGCTCCAAAAAAATCCACATTGAAATTGACGCCAGCGAAATCAACAAAAATGTGCGGGTTGATGTTGGAATCAACGCCGACCTGGCAACCGTGCTGCGCCAAATTAACCCCGGCGTGCAAAACCGTCAACGCGCCACATGGCTGGGCCAGATTTCTGACTGGCAGGAAGACACCAGCCAGCGCGATGTCTTGCAGTACCAGTCGCCGGTGTTGCTGGCCGCGCAGGTGGTGCGCAAAATGTGGGAAGTGACAAACGGTAACGCCTTTATTGTGACCGATGTGGGCCAGCACCAGATGCTGGAATGCCAGTACTACCCCCACGAAGCGCCCTTTACGCTCAACAGTTCCGGCGGAGCCGGTACCATGGGCTACAGCCTGCCAGCCGCCATTGGCGCCAGCTTTCACGTAAAAGACCGTGAAGTCTGGGTCATTGTCGGCGATGGCTCCATTCAAATGACCATCACCGAACTGGCAACCGCCGTACAGGAAAACGCCAACATTAAAATTGCCATCATCAATAACGGCTTTTTGGGCATGGTTCGGCAGTGGCAGGAACTGTTTTACGATGAACGGTACACCGCCACGCCCATTTACAGCCCGGATTACGTGAAACTGGCCGAAGCCTACCGGATGCCCGGCTACCGGGTAGACAAACTGGAAGATATTGAACCCACCATGAAAAAAGCCGGCCAACACAACGGCCCCGTGCTGATTGAGTTTGTAGT
>RFJF01000446.1 GCA_003695455.1 Chloroflexota bacterium | reverse complement strand
GTCCACCAGCACCGCCGTTTTGCTGCCGCTGATGCGCAGGGGGGTGAGCAATTCCACCCCGGCCCGGCCCTGAAACGGGCGGTTTTGCAGAATCACAGACTCGGCGTTATCAAACGTGCCGGTCACCGTCACCCGGCGGCGGTGCAGGTCATCCGGCAAAACCGGTTGGCCGGTGAGCGGCACGGGCGGCGCGTTCAACCCGGCCTCGATTTGGGCGTTCAGCGCGCGGCGCTGTTCCAGCCGGCGCAACTGCCACAAGCCCAGATTGAGCAGAATAATCACGCCAATCAACACCAAAATATGCAAATACCAGTATCGCTTCACCATTCGCCATTCGCCATTCGCCATTCGCTATTCGCCATTCGCTATGTGCTATGTGCCAGCCGTTGCGACAGGGCAGACCAGCGGGCAGCGATTTTGTTGTTTTTTACGGCCATAGCCAGCGCCTTGCGCGTGCCCACCAACACCACCATTTTTTGGGCGCGGGTAATGGCGGTGTAGAGCAGGTTTCGCTGGAGCATCATGTAATGCTGGGTGAGCACCGGCATCACCACCACCGGGTACTCGCTGCCCTGGCTTTTGTGTACGCTGATGGCGTAGGCCAGCGTCAGTTCGTCCAGGTCGCTGAATTCGTAGAGCACGCTGTTGCCCTCAAAATCCACCCGGACCTCGCCTTCTTCGAGGTCAATCTGCTCAATGCGGCCCACATCGCCGTTGAACACGTCTTTATCGTAATTGTTGCGCAGTTGCAGCACCCGGTCTCCGGGCCTGAAAACACGGCTGCCGCTGCGATATTCCGGCGCGCCGTATTTGAGCGGATTCAGCGCCGATTGCAGCCTTTCGTTGAGGGCGCGCACGCCGGTGGTGCCACGGTGCATGGGGCTGAGCACCTGAATATCGCCCGCCGGAATGTTGAATTTGCCCGGAATCCGGCGCACAACAATATCAACAATCATATCGGCGGCCTGTTCGGGTTCGGCCACGCCAAAAAAGAAAAAGTCATTTTTGACCATATCGCCAGATTTTACCACGATCCGCCGCCAGTCCCAATAATTGCGCAGGTGTACGGAAACACACCGAATACCGTGCTGCCAACCATCCATTAGTACCTATCCTCTTGACACTGACATGACGGCTGTGATACGATATTTTGGCAAAAGTTTGCGCTGGCCCGGCGCCAAAAATCAATTACAGAGTCTTTAATAACCGGATATGACCGACCAGAAAAAGACCAAAGCCCAACTACTTGGAGAAGTCACCGCCCTGCGGCAAAAGGTGGCTCAACTGGAAGAAAAAACAAAGTTGCAACAGCAGTCAACGCGCAATTTCAGGCGGCTGTTTGAATCTGAACGGGAACAACGGCAGGAAATTGAACGGTTGCAGCAAGCCGGCATTGTGCTGCACAGCTCGCTGAATTTTGAAACCGTACTGGATTACATTTTGGAACAGGTGGCCCAGTTTATCACCTATGACGCCGCCTGTCTGATGCTGGTTCACGAGGGCAATGTGCGGGTGGTGCGCTGGTACGGCTACGCCCGGCGCGGCACCGCTCCCGGATTTGCGCTGAAAACATTCAATATTTCCGATGTGCCAGAATTACAGGCCATGGACACCAACGGCGAACCGTGGCTGGTACCGGATGCGTCCACATACAACCCGTGGATTCACGGGCATGGCACCCGCTGGGTTAAATCTCACCTGTCGGCGCCAATCCGCATCAAGGGAACCCTGACCGGAATTATTCAGCTTGACAGCGCAACCCCCAACTTTTTCAACCAAAAACACGCCAATATGCTCAGCCGGTTTATTTATCAGGCGGCCATTGCCGTGGG
>RFJF01000445.1 GCA_003695455.1 Chloroflexota bacterium | reverse complement strand
TTACTGTGGCCGCCGACCAACCGCAGCCGGAACTGGTCACCGGCAGGCTGGCCGTGTACAGCGCGGACCGCACGCTGGCGGCCTATCCGGACCGGACGCGGGGGCTGGCGGTCATTGAACGCCTGTCCGACGGCCAACAGTGGGAAATTGACTCCGGCGAACACCCCGTCTACTTTTCGCCGGACAGCCGCCGGATTCTGTGGGAAGATTACAACGAGGACGCGCCCCGTGACACCCGGCTGGAAACGCTGTGGCTGGCCGATGTGGACGGCAGCAACGCCCGCCAACTGTTCAGCGGGCGGCGCACCGGGCCGGTGGCCTGGCTGCCCAACGACGGCCTGCTGATGGCTCGCGGCTTTGCCGGTACGTCAGACCTTGAGCTGTTCCGGCTGTCGCTGGTGGATGGCACCCAGCGCCGGATGCTGCGCCTACCCCGTTTTCGGGGGGTGGACCTCAGCCCGGACCGGCGGCAGATGGTCTACTACGTCTACCGCGAAGCCGACCCTACCCGCAACGGCGTGTGGCTGCTCAATCTGGAATCTCGCATCCCCAAACCGCAAAAACTGCCCTTTTTTGGCACCTACCGCTGGCGCGATAATGAACGGCTGGTGTACGTTCCGTTTGACCCCGCCGCCACCGAACACACCTTTTTTGAATACAACATCACCACCCAACAAACCCGACCGCTTTTCCCGCAGGGAACCGGCCTGACCATTGCCAACAACGATTGGCAAGTGTCGCCGGACGGCAGCCAGATTGCGCTGGTCGCCGCCGCCGGCACAAAACTGGACGGCATCTGGATTCTGGATTTGAACTGAGCGCCTGAACGGATAGCAGGGAGTACGGAATCTCTGGTTTGGGTGGCAAGTTGAAGGTGGCAAGTCGCAAAACACCAGAAACCTGCCACATGCTACTTGCTACGTTGCTTCAAACTGTTCGCCCAATCCAGTGCACATCTTAATTTAAATTCTGGCATCCGGACTCTGGATTCTGTAAATTGAAAGGAGACAAAAATGGATCGGGTTTATGTCATGGAACTGGTGCGCTCATTTCAGGTGGGCAACATCAGCCGCCGCGATTTTTTGCGGCGGGCCGGCGTTGCCGCCGGCGGGCTGGCTGCGGCCAACTCGTTGCTGGCGGCCTGCACCCAATTCCCCAACGAATCGGCGCCGCCGGTGGTGGACCAATCGCAGGCGCAGCCAGCGCCCGGTCTGTCCACCACTGACGGGCTGACAACCGGCATTGTGGAGTACCCCGACACAGACGGCGAAACGCTGATGGGCTACGCAGCCTACCCCGCCGCAGGACAGGGGCCGGGATTGGTAGTGATTCAGGAATGGTGGGGGCTGAACGACCACATCAAAGACGTGGCCCGCCGCTTTGCCGCCGAGGGGTTTGTGGCGCTGGCCCCGGATTTGTACCACGGAGTTGCCACCACCGAGCCGGACGAGGCTCGCAAGCTGGCCATGGCCCTGAGCGGCGAGGAAGCGGTCAAAGAAATTGGGCAGGCAATTGCCTGGCTGAAATCGCAGGAGAATGTTAAGCCGGACAAGGTGGGCGTGGTGGGCTTCTGCATGGGCGGCGGGCTGGTGCTGCAAACCGCCGCGCAGAATGACGCGGTAGACGCCGGGGTGGTTTTTTACGGCCGCCCGCTCAATGCGGAACAGGCGGCGCAGGTTCGCGCGCCCATTCTGACCTTCATCGGCACGCAGGACAACATTCCGCTGGATGCGGTGCAGGCCATGCACGCCGCGTTTGATTCGGCCGGGCTGGAGAACCAGTTGCAAATCTACGAGGGGGCGCAGCACGCCTTTTTCAACGATACCCGCGCCGGCAGTTACAACCCGGACGCCGCCGCCGATGCCTGGCCGCGCGCGCTCGACTGGTTCCGGACGCATCTGGCAGGTTAGGCAATCTCACACATCAAACAAAAAAGCCGCCGCGAACACAACGCTCGCGGCGGCCTGTTTTTTACGGGGTGGATTTACCGGACCACAATGTTCACCAGCCGGCCCGGCACGTAAATCACCTTGACCACCTGTTTGCCGGCGGTGTATTTGGTCACGCCGTCCAGCGCCTGCGCCCGGGCTTTGGCCGTGTCGGCGTCCACATCGGCGGGCAGTTCCAGCTTGTCGCGGACTTTGCCGTTCACCTGCACCGCAATTTCGATGACATCCTCTTTGGCCAGTTCCTCATCCCACGCGGGCCAGCTTTGCTGGTGCACGCTGTACGGCTGCCCAATGCGCGCCCACAATTCTTCGGCCAAATGCGGAAAACCGGGGGCCAGCAGCAGCACCAGCGTACGGATGGCTTCGGCCCAATCCGCGGTGCCCACCAGCGCGCCTGCCTTGTTCCTGAAATCAACCAGCGCGTTGGTGTATTCCATCAACCCGGCTACCATTGTGTTAAAGGTAAAATCCTCAATATCTTTGGTGACGCGCCGGATGGCCTGATGCTGCTTGCGTTTCAGCTCGCGGATTTGGGCGGCGGTGGGCTGCCCCTGCCCGGCGGGCGAGTTGGTGACCACATCCCACACCTTTTCCAGAAATCGCTCCACGCCCAAAATGCCGTGGCTGTCCCACGGGCCGCCCTGGTCCCAGCGGAAGCCGAACATCAGGTAGCCGCGCACCGTGTCGGCGCCGTGCTCCTGCACCAAATCATCCGGGGCGATGACGTTACCCCGGCTCTTGCTCATTTTTTCGCGGTCTTCACCCAGAATGATGCCCTGGTTGAACAGGTTGTTCATCGGTTCATCAAAGTTGACCACACCCATATCGCGCATGGCTTTGGTAAAAAAGCGGGTGTACAGCAGGTGCATGGTGGCGTGTTCAATGCCGCCGGTGTACTGGTCAACCGGCAGCCAGTAGTTGCCCTCGTCCGGGTTGTACGGAATGTCATCTGCCGACAGCGTTTGGCCGTCTTTCCAGTGCGGGTCCATGTAGGCGTACTGGTACCAGCTTGAACACATAAAGGTGTCCATCGTGTCAGTTTCGCGCTCGGCGATGGCGCCGCATTGGGGGCAGGTCACTTTTTTGAAACCCTCGTGAAACTTCAGCGGCGATTCGCCGGTGGGCATAAATTCCACATCCTCCGGCAGTTCCACCGGCAAATCCTCGTACGGAACCGGCACAATGCCGCAGGTGGGGCAGTTCATCATGGGGATGGGGCAACCCCAGTAGCGCTGGCGGCTAATCAGCCAATCGCGCAGGCGGTAGGTAATGGCCCCCTTGCCGATGCCCTGTTCTTCCAGCCAGCGGGTAACGGCGGTGCGGCCTTCGGTTTGCGGGGTCAGGTCGGCGGGCAAGCCGTACTCGGCGGCCAGTTCCGGGGTCCAGTCCTCCAGATTGTACTTGCCAATGGTCACCATGCCGCTGAACGGCCCGCTGTTGTGCATAATGCCGGGCGCGGCGTAAGCCTCTTCAAACGGTTGGCCGTCCCAGTCCGGCGGGGCCACCACCACGGGGATGGGCAAGTTGTACTTTTGAGCAAACTCAAAGTCGCGTTCGTCGCCGCAGGGCACGGCCATAATGGCCCCGGTGCCGTAGGTCATCAGCACGTAGTCGGCAATCCAGATGGGGATGCGCTCCTGGTTAACCGGGTTGATGGCGTACGCCCCGGTGAAAACGCCGGTTTTTTCCTTTTCGGTAGACAGGCGGTCAATCTCGGTTTGGCGGGTGGCCTGCTCAACATAGGCGTCAACCTCGGCGCGCTGTTCCGGGCTGGTCAGTTCGTCAACCAGTGGGTGTTCGGGAGCCATCACCATAAAGGTTGCACCCCACAGGGTATCGGGCCGGGTGGTAAAGACGGGCAGCGCGTGGCCGCCTTTTTCGGTGGTAAAGACCACTTCTGCGCCTTCGCTGCGACCAATCCAGTTCTTTTGCATGGCGTGAACGCGTTCCGGCCAGTTTAATTTGGAGTAGTCCAGCAGTTCTTCGGCGTAGGCGGTAATTTTAAAG
>RFJF01000444.1 GCA_003695455.1 Chloroflexota bacterium | reverse complement strand
GGCTGGCAGGCCCCGGCCGAAACCGCCGACCCGAATTCCCCGCCGTCGCTGGCGGCGATGGGCGGCGGCAGTACCACGCTCAAAATTGTGGTATCGCAGGCCGGGCTGACCGCGCTCACCCGCGCCGATTTGCAGGCCGCGGGCGTGCCGGTGGATTCGCTGGACCCGCGCACCCTGCAAATCAGCTACGGAACCTCGTTTGCACCGGTTGCCATTCTGGTTGAGGGCGAAAGCGACGGCGTGTTTGATTCCGCTGACCGGGTGCTGTTTTTTGCTAACCCTGCCTTCAGCCGCTACACTACCGAGGACGTTTATTTTTTGACGTGGGGTGCAACCAGCCCGCCGCGTATGGCAACCCGGCCTGGCAGCCCCGCCGGTTTGCCGGTGGGAATTGCGTGGCGCAGCGCACAGGCCGAACGCAATCAGGTGTACGAACCGCTGTACCAGGGGCGCAACGGCGATGCCTGGTACTGGAACAGCCTCAGCCAATCCTGCTACATTGCCGGCGGAGTCAGCAGCAGCTACTCGATTTCGCTGGCCGCGCCGCTGGTGAACGCCACCACTCCGGCCACGCTGACGGTCTGGCTGCAAGGGGCCAGCACCGATTCGGCCAACCCGGATCATAAAACCTGGGTTTATTTCAACAATAATTTTGCCGGCCAAACGCAGTGGGATGGCGAACAGCAAGTGGCGCTGAGCGTTCCGCTGGACGCCGGCTGGCTGCAAAACGGAAGCAACACCATCCGCGTGACTCTGCCGGGGCTGGACAACGGCAACGGCGTGTGCGAAAGCGGCGAGGTGCTGGCCGAAAAAACGTACGTGGATGCCTTTGAACTGGCCTACCCCACGGCCACGGGCGGCAGCAGCCAGCTTCGTTTTTGGGGGCAGGCCGGGCAAAAGCAGTACACGCTGGGCGGCTGGCCCTCGGCGGCGCTGCGGGTGCTGGATGTGACGGACCCGCTGTCGCCGCAGGTGGTTTCGGGGGTGCAGGTGAGCGGCGGCGGCCCGGTGTCGCTTTCGCTGGGCGATGCGTCTGCCGCGCCGGCGGAGTACCTGGTGGCGCCGGAGAGCGCCATTCTGTCGCCGTTGCGGCTGGAGCCGGCCCAACTGCTGGCCGACCCCCCCGGCGGCGCGGATTACATCCTCATCACCCACCCCGATTTTGCCGCGGCGGTTGCGCCGCTGGCCGCACACCGGGCCGGGCAGGGGCTGCGCGTTTTCACCGCCGATGTGCAGGCCGTGTACGATTCGTTTGGCGGGGGCCGGGCCACCCCGGAGGCCATTCGCGCGTTTTTGCAGCACGCCTACCAGAACTGGCCCGCCCCCAAACCACTGTATGTGCTGCTGGTGGGGGATGGAAGCTACGACTTTAAAAATTACAGCGGTTTCAATCCCAAAAATTTTATTCCGCCGTATCTGGTGGATGTGGACCCGTGGTGGGGCGAAACGGCATCCGATAACCGGCTGGTGACGTTTGGCGGCAATCAGGTGCCGAGTATGCTCATCGGGCGGCTGCCGGTAAACAGCGCCGCCGAGGCCGCGACGGTGGTCGGCAAAATCATTGACTACGAGACTGGCCCGTTGTTCCCCGGCGGCTGGAACGCCCGCCAGCTTTTTGTGGGCGGCGATTCGCTGAAGAATCCGGTTACAGATGGGTTTTGGTACAATTGGGATACTGTTGGCATTCAGGAAGCGTCGGACGAAGCGTACAACCGGCTGGTGTCGCCGTTTTCCGGCCGGCGGTATTATTACAATGCCAACGCCGGTTCGTCATCGTCTTACATTTACAATAATTATGTGACGCTGCGGACTGATTTTTTGAATGGATTTGAGGCCGGTGCGGGGTTGATTACGTTCACCGGCCACAGTAGTTGGCACCAGTGGAACGACCAGCCGGTGCTGCGCTGGAGTCTGGTTGCTGCGGATAACGATGTTGAACAGCTTTCGAATGGAACGCGCCTGCCGGTGGCGCTGGAAATGACCTGTTTCACCGGCTATTTTCATCACCCGGAGTACCCCACTATGGATGAGGCGCTGCTGCGCCAGCCCGGCGGCGGCGCGGTGGCGGTGTGGGGGGCAACCGGGCTGGGCGTGGGTACCGGGCACTCGATGTTGCAGGCCGGCTTTTTCGATGCCATTTTGGGCGGGCAGACTAATCTGGGGGCGGCGGTGCTGGCCGGCAAGCTGAAGTTGCAGGCTACCGGCAGCAATCTGGATTTGCTGGATACCTTCACCCTTTTTGGCGACCCGGCTATGACGATGAATTTTACGCCGCTTCCGTTCACAGATTCGCTCTATTTGCCGCTGGTTGTAAAATAATTTCAGATTGATGATTTTTGATGTGCGATGGGCAGCCTAAATGAACCACGCCATCAATCGTAAACCAAAAAGTGTGGAGGGGGTGCCGTGAAAAAGTGGCGATTGGCAGGGCCGATATTTTTGCTGGTGTTGTGCGGCGCGCTGGCCGGTGTGGCGATACCGGCGGCGCTGTGGCTGGCCGGCTCGCCTGCCGAACCGGCTCCTGGCGCGCTCCGGATTTTGCCGGCCCCGCCGCTGCTCACCCCGGAGCCGGCCCCACCCGGATCCACCCGATTGCCGGAACAGCCGGCTTCTGTTGCCGCCCCGCCTGCCGCTGCTGCGCCGGTGGGTGCCGCGGTTGAATCGCCGCCACCGTCACCATTGCCGGCTAACGTGCCGGATTCGCCGCCTGCCCAACCGGCCACGCCCCTGCCGGCACCGCCGCTGGCGGCTACCTCCCTGGTCATCCCAAAATTAAATCTGGATGCGCCGGTGGTTGAAGCGCCGGTGGCAAACCAAACCTGGCAGGTGAGCCATTTGGGGCAGTCGGTGGGGCATTTGGCGGGCACGGCCAAACCCGGCGAGACCGGCAACGTGGTGCTGGCCGGGCACGTCTCGCTGGTAGATGGGCAGGCCGGGCCGTTTACCCGGCTGTCGGACCTGCAGCCCGGCGACGAAATCATTTTGTTGAGCGGCGGCCGCCGGATGGCGTACCGGGTGAGCAATACACAAATTGTTGCGCCTACCGCCATCGAAGTAACCTACCCCTCCTCCACCGGGCAGGAAATCACCCTGCTGACCTGCACCAACTGGGACAGCGTGAACCAGCGTTACGCCCAGCGGTTAGTGGTGCACGGTGTTTTGGCGGATGCGCCGTAGCTGCCCCGGTTTTGTCATTCCCCGCTACCCATGTTAAACTCGTGAACTTTGGCCGCAAATTGTCGGTGAAATGCCGGTTTTTTGATGCCCCGCCATTGGATTAAGCCGGCAAGTTGGCGTATAATTAGCGGCTGAACCATCGTGTTGAAAATTATCCCAAATCAATTACGGGCAGTGACCGTGCCGGAACCTGCCCCAAAATTATGTGGACTTATGCATCGAAAACAACTTTCAATTGCTGTAATTTTGTTGATTGTAGCGTTATGGCTGGTACAACTGGCTGCCACCGCGCTGGCCCAGGGGCAGGATTTGGCGGTAATTACCGAGCCGGCCAGCAACGCCGTACTGCGTGAAACCGTGCAGATTGTCGGCAGCGCCGATTACCCCTCGTTTCAATTTTACATTGTTGAATTTG
>RFJF01000443.1 GCA_003695455.1 Chloroflexota bacterium | reverse complement strand
CCGCCGGGGTCATTGTTGAGCCGGTGCAGGGCGAAGGCGGCGTTACCCCCGCCGACCCCGAATTTCTGGCCGGTCTGCGGGCGCTGTGCGATGAAACCGGCGCGCTGCTCATTTTTGACGAAGTGCAGTGCGGGTTGGGCCGCACCGGCACGCTGTGGGCGCACGAGCAGTACGGCGTCACCCCGGATGTGATGACGCTGGCCAAACCGCTGGCCGGCGGCCTGCCGATGGGCGCTATTTTGCTGACGCAATCGGTGGCCGACGCCATTGTTCCCGGCGACCACGGCAGCACCTTTGCCGCCGGGCCGCTGGTGTCGGCGGTGGCGCAGGCGGTGCTGGGGCAAATCAACACGCCCCAATTTCTGGAATTGGTGCGGGCCAACGGCCGCTACCTGGAAGAACGGCTGCGCCGCGATGTAGCCGCCGGGCCATTGATTACGGAGGTGCGCGGCAGGGGGATGATGTGGGGGCTGGTTTCTGTGCCGCCTGCCGCCGAAATTGTGGCCCAGGCGCGCAACCACGGCCTGATTATTCTGGTAGCCGGGCCGAATGTGGTGCGCCTGCTGCCTCCGCTGACCATCAGCCGGGATGAAATTGATTTGCTGGTGGAACGGCTGGCGCAAACACTGAGCAATTTTCAATGAGCAATTACCAATGAACAAATGACGAATTACCAAATACCAATGACAAATGTCCAGTGACAAATGACAAATAATCCAACTCCTGTTACCGTTCGGCGGGCGCGGTTGGCCGATGTACCGCAAATGATATCCATGCTGGATGCCTTTGCCCGCCAAAATGAAATTTTGCCTCGCACAGAAGATGACGTGTACCGCACCATCCGCGAGTGGGCCGTGGCCGTGACCGATACCCGCGTGGTGGGCATGGGTTCGCTGCTGGTCATGTGGCACGATCTGGCCGAGGTGCGCTCGCTGGTGGTGCACGCCGATTTTCACGGGCAGGGCGTGGGCCGCCGCATTGTTGAAACCCTGCTGGCCGAAGCCCGCACGCTGAAGATTCCGCGGGTGTTTGCGCTCACCCGCAAACCCGGCTTCTTTTTGAAGCTGGGGTTCGACCTGACCAAAATCGAACGGCTGCCCCGCAAAGTTAAGCGCGATTGCGTCTTTTGCCCCGTTTTTCACGCCTGCGATGAAGTGGCGCTGATTACCCATCTCAATCAACCCGCACCTGGCAAATCTGCCGTGCCGGCGGCGGCGTCCCGCAACGGCGCAATGCCGGAGTAAGTACCAAAAGTTCACCTTTTGCCCAATCGGTGGTAAACTCAACGGTGAGTTTGCACGTGGAGAATTTGGCCGATGAACAATCCGGACCCCCGCTGGAAATCGCTGCTGCAAAATTTACTGTGGTTTGTAGTCACCCTGATTGCGCTGATTGTGTTGTTCAGATTTTTGCACAGCCCGGTAGTTTTGATTGCGCTGTGGCTGGTGGGACTGGTGTGGGGCGTGTGGCTGGCGGTCAAACTGGGCCAGATTTTGGCCGGCGGGCAAGATTCGGCTGCCAGTCGAGCCAAATCAGAAACCGTGCTGGCCCAGGCCGCCGATTATCGCGACAAAATTCTGCGGGCCATCGAATCTGGCCCCGGCGCTAACAGCGTTCGCTCCGGAGAATTGCGGCAGCAGGTGAACACGCTCTCTGCCGCCATTGAAAGCCTGGTGGAACGCACCACTGCACTGCGGCAAGATTCCACTATTCAGCGTGATATGAAATCGGTGCCTGCGGCCATTGCCAAACTTGAAAAACAACTGGCCGCCGAAACCGACCCTGCCCTCAAACGGCAACTGAACCACACGCTGATTGGCCGCCGCCGCCAGCTAGAATCGCTGGAACGGCTGGACAGCACCATCAAACGCGCCGAAATCCAGATTGAAAGCACGCTTTCGCAGTTGGGAACCCTCTACTCGCAACTGCTCACCGGCCAGTCCACCAGCAATGTGGCCGACTACACTCGTCTTTCGGCAGACATGGATGAAGAAGTGCGCTTGCTGGAAGACCAGCTTGAAGCGCTGCGCGAAGTCAGGCTGGGCGGCGAATAACCTCCATGCGCTACCCCAAACTGTTTTACTTTTTCTCATTTGCCGCGCTGGCCTCACTGTTACCCTTTTTAACGCTGTATTACCAACAATTCGGATTGAACGGCCGGCAAATTGGCGTGCTGGTTGCCATTCCGCCGCTGGTGGCGCTGGTGAGCGCGCCGCTGTTTGGCGCCATTGCCGATGCTACGGGCCGGCACAAGTTGATGCTGGTGCTGGCAGTCTGCGGGTTTGCCGCCGGCGTGCTGATTTTGTCGGCGGTGGGGCAGTATGTGTGGCTGGTGGCGGCGGTATTTGTGTACGCCATATTTTTTGCGCCGGTGCTGCCGCTGGTGGAT
>RFJF01000442.1 GCA_003695455.1 Chloroflexota bacterium | reverse complement strand
ACGGCCAGCAGGCCCAGCCCGGCTAACGCCAGCGTAACCACGCCCAGCGTCAGCGGAATGTATGGGTTGGCGGCGCGGGTATCGAGGGGCTGGAGTGGGGCCAGCAGTTCCGGCAGGTAGGGGTAGCGGATAAAAAAGGGGCTTTTTTGCAGGTAAATATCGGCCTGGGCGCGGGTGGCGTTGCGTTCGATGAAGGCCGGCAGCCAGAAAAAGGCCGACAGCAGCAGCCCCAGCGGCGCGGCCAGCAACGGCCGCAGCGCGGTCCACAGGCGGCGGGCCGGAGTGGGCTGCGCCAGAATTTGGGGCGCGTTGAACACGGTCAGCAGCAGCAGGTACAGGCCGAACACCGGCGCAAAAATGAAGGCGTGAAACAGGTGGCTGAGCATCACCCCGGCAAAAAAGAGGGCCGCCCACACCGTCCACGCCCAGCGACCGCTGCGCACGGCGCGGGTTGCCGCCCACAGCGCCCACGGAAACAGCCCAATAGCCAGATATTGCGGCACGTTGCCGCCCACCAGCAGGGCTTCTCGCAGGGCAAACGGGGCAAACGTGAAGGCCGCCGCTGCCAGCAGCGCGCCGGGCACGCTGCGCAGAAGATCGCGGGCCAGCAGGTACATGCCTACGGCGTACAGCTCGATGGTGAGAATCAGCAGGAGTTTGAAGGCCGTTTCCAGCGAGAGACCGAGCGCGTGCAGAATCAATGGCGGCAGGTAGGGCAGGGGCGGCGCAAACAGGAACAGCGGGTAGCCGTAGCCAAAGGCCAGATTGGGCGCCCAGCGCGGCACAACCACGCCCGCCGCCCAGGCGTGTTCCATTTCCAGGGTGCGGTACAGGTGAATCGCCAAATCGGCGGAGGTGGGCAGGCCGGGTTTGAGCAGCGCCTGCACCGCAAACAAACCCAGCGCGGCGGCCAGCAAAATTCCGGCGTCTATTTTTTGAAGTAGTTTTGCCCGTTTCATCATCCGGTGGTCACTTCTGTTGAAACGCGCTCGAATGGCGCAACGTCACACTATACCACAAATCGGTTGGGATGCAATGCCGGGCAAAACGGGCAACCCGGCGGGCATTGGGATGTTCGTTTTGCCGCCTGCTCTCTGTCTTCGGATGGGGGAACCCAATTTGGACATCTCTACAGAATCACTGCGCTTCAATTCTTGCCTCCCGACTCCTGGAACCTGGTTTCACAGGAGTATTTAAGATTATTAACATCGTTAAAAATTTTAAGGTTATTGCCACAATTTTGATGTAATAAATGGCGCAAGTTAGTGTATAATGGATGAACTCAGTATCGCGTAGTACTGAAGTCCTGACGCCACCGGAAATTGCCACAATGATGTCAAACAGAATTGCTGTAGAATTTGTACGGCACGTCCTCCAGTCAAATCCACATGCAGATAATTTTGGCGATATTTACGATGCCATGTCACGCGCGGCCTGTTCGCGCTCGTTTTATAATTTGGGTCATGAAGAACTGGCGCAGGCCGGCGTCTCTTTTTCTCTGCTGGCAATCAACAATCTGGAGCGGCTGGTCACCGACGTACAACACTCAATGCAAAAAGATAACTAGGACGCGTGGTTGCTATCACTCCAAAAGGGTCATCAATTTTGATGGCCCTTTTTTGGTTTTTAGCGGTTGTCTGCGTTGCGTGCGTGTGATATACTGCCGGCACAAAACCCCGGTGAAAAAATTCAATGCCCAAACAAAGCTCATCCCCAAAAGTTTCAATTGTACTGCCTACCTTCAACGAGGCGGGCAACATTAAACCGCTCATCGAACGTACACTGGCGGCACTGGGCAATACCCCCGGCGGCGTGGAAGTGGTGGTGGTGGATGACAACTCACCGGACGGCACGTGGCGGCTGGTTGAGCAGATTGCTGCCCGCGATGCGCGGGTGCGGCTCATTCACCGCACCACAGAAAGCGGCCTGACCAGCGCCATCAGCCGGGGCATCCGCGAGGCGCGGGGACGTTGGGTGGGCTGGATGGATTGCGATTTGAGCATGCCGCCGGAGGACTGGCCGCAACTGGCTGCCGCGCTGGCCGGCGGCGCCGATTTGGCCGTGGGTTCGCGCTACGTGCCGGGCGGCGGCGATGTGGCGCACGGTTTCAGCGGGCGGTTATTTTCGCGCATCATCAACCTGTACGCCGGGCTGGTACTGGATTGGTCCATCAAGGATTACACCAGCGGATTTATTCTGGGCAAAAAAGAAGTGTTTGACCAGATTGACCTGCGCGGCGATTACGGCGAGTACTGCATTGATTTGCTCTACCGCGCCCGGCGGGCCGGATTTACCATCCGCGAACTGCCCTACCTGTGCGTACCCCGCGAAGCCGGCCAAAGCAAAACCGCCACCAATGTGGCCGGCTACCTGGCGCGGGGTGTCAATTATGTGACCACCGTGCTGAAACTGCGGTTCCGGTAATTCACTTTTTCCTGTTGCAAAACCACTCACTCGCTTGCTTCCGCCCCGTGTCATGCGTAAAATATCGGTAGTCTAACCGGATTCTCATGAATTTGGTGGTGTGCAAAGAGGAACAGAAAATGAGCCAATCTTCTTCGCCGCTCACCCGTGTTGCCGGGTTCAGGGCGGTAGGCGTAACCTGCGGAATCAAGCAATCGGGCAACCCGGACCTGGCGCTGGTGCTGGCCGGCACCGATTGTGCCGCCGCGGCCATGTTCACCCAAAATGCGTTCAAGGCCGCACCGGTGCTGTACGATATGGATTTGCTGGCGCGAACCCAAACCCTGCGCGGCGTAGTTATTAACGCCGGCAACGCCAACGCCGTCACCGGCCGGCAGGGTCTGGATGATGCCGAACAGATGGCTCGACTGGCTGAACAAGCATGCAACCTGCCCCCCGACTCGGTGGCGGTAATGAGCACCGGCGTCATTGGCGAAGCGCTGCCGATGGACACCGTGGCGCGCGGAATCCGGATGGCCGCCAATGCGATTGGCACCCGGGCCGGCGCTCGCGGAGAAAACGCCGTGCAGGCCATTATGACCACCGACACCGTACCCAAAGAAGCGTTTGCAGAAACCAGTATCGGCGGGCAGTTGGTGCGGCTGGCCGGTATGGCCAAAGGTAGCGGTATGATTCACCCCAACATGGCTACCATGCTGGCCGTGCTGGTCACCAGCACGGCCAGCATGGT
>RFJF01000035.1 GCA_003695455.1 Chloroflexota bacterium | reverse complement strand
TTGGTTAAAATCAGCCGTTTTGAGTGCGTTTTAACGCACTTTTTGTACCAGCCGATGATTTCAATCATCGGTTAAAGGCCGGCCACGGTTTAATGCAGAGCTCCCCATTCGTTTATTCGTTGTTCATTTGTTGGCAGCAAGGCTTGCGCCCCGAAAATTACGGTAAACAAATACATTATATCACAATTAGGCACTGAGTTGCATTTGCTGCCCGGCCAAACATTCGGCCAGAATGGGGCTCATCTGTTTCACGCCGATGATAATTTTGTGTTCCGGCATTGAGGTGTACCCCATTACCAGCCCGGCGCGGGCCAGCGGACGGATGGCATACGATGACAACGGCGGCATGTCAATGCCGTGGCCGGCCAACCGGCGCGATACCTGCGCATCGTCTGCCCCCTGCGGCAGCCAGCCGATGAGGTGCAGCCCGGCGTCATGGGGTTCCACCTGCAACAGGCCGCGCAGATGAACGCGGGCCGCCTCAACCAGCGTCCGCTGGCGTTGCAGGTACAGCGTGCGCATCCGCCGGATGTGGCGCGCAAAATGGCCCTCGGTGATGAATCTGGCAACAACTGCCTGCTCCAGCAGCGATGCCCCCCGGTCGGCGTGGGCGCGCGCGGCCCTGAACGGCTCAATCAGCGCCGGGGGCACCACCATGTACCCCAGTCGCAGCGCGGGAAACAGCACCTTGCTGAACGTGCCCATGTAAATTACCCGGCCCGCCTTGTCCAGCCCCTGCAGCGCCGCCAGCGGGTAGCCCGAATAGCGGTATTCGCTGTCGTAATCATCCTCCAAAATCCAGCCATCGCTTTCCTGCGCCCATTGCAGTAATTGCAGCCGCCGGGCCAGACTCATGGTTACCCCCAGCGGGTACTGGTGTGACGGCGAAATGTAAGCCAGCCGGGCCTGCGAGGTCCGCGCCAGCGCCTCGTCCACTACAAACCCTTCGCCGTCCACCGGAACCGGCACAATATTGGCCTGTGCGTTGCTCAGCGCGGCTTTGATGCCGTTGTAACTGGGGTTCTCAACCCAGGCATCATCGCCCGGATTCAACAGCACATTGACCGCCAGCGAGATTGCCTGCTGCGCGCCGTTGGTGATGATAATCTGCTCCGGCGTGCAGCGAACGCCACGCGCGGCGCGCAAATAACCGGTGACGGCTTCGCGTAGCGAACGATGGCCTTTGGCGTTGGGGTATCCCAACCGGTTAAACGGCAACTCTCGCCAGCATTTGACCAGCAATTTTTCCCACAATTTAAAAGGGAACGCATCTACTGCCGGCAGACCCGGGCTAAAGGCTTGCGTGGGGCTGTGTTCCAGAAACGGAATTTGGGCGATGGCCTGTCCCCGGTCAGACAGGCAGGGCCGGGTTTCAAACTGTTCCGGTTGGGTTGCAGATGGTGCTCGACCGTTGGGCCGGGGGTGGCTGTACAGCAAATCGTCCGGCAGAATTGAAGTGACGCACGTGCCGGAGCCGACTTTGCTTTCCAGATAACCTTCGGCCAGCAGTTGGGCGTAGGCTTTGGCGGCTGTGTTGCGTGAGATGCCCAACTCCTGCGCCAACGCCCGCACCGAGGGCAGCCGCGTGCCGGGTTTGAGCTGGCCGCTGATGATGGCCTCGTACAGGCGTTCGTAAATTTGCCGGTGCAGCGGCGTGCCCGTGTTTCTGTCCAGCGAAATTATCCCCAAACTGATAAACGATGCGACTTTTGACATAACAAATGTCACCTTTAAATTGATGAAATATGGCCCTTTCCCTTGGGTCATTTCCTGATATACTAAAAAATATTTTGAAAATTGGGAAATTGGTGGTAGAGTAGTTGTTCATTGCAGCGCTCTTCTTTCTTCAGCATAATCTCTCCGTTTCATTCACAAGTTACCTGACCACAAGATGAACGGCCCCCGGGCCGGACAGAAAAATATCAACCGGAACGTGCTCCGGCGTGGGCCGTTCCACAAATCTATCTACAAGGGAGTAGCGTTATGGGCAGTCAAGAGATTTTAGAGAAACAACGTCGTTATCTTTGGCCTAATCACATTCTCTATTATTCATCGCCCCTGCCGCTGGAGCGCGGTGAAGGGATGTACGTGTGGGATGTGGATGGCAACAAGTACCTTGATTTTTTTGGCGGCATTTTAACCACCAGCGTTGGCCACAACAATCCAACGGTCAACCGGCACATTCACGAACAAACCTCCAAACTGCTGCACACCTCAACGTTGTACCCCAACGAGGCCCACGTAACTCTGGCCGAAAACCTGGCCCAGGTAACCCCCGACGGGCTGGACACCTTCTACTTTGGCGCCACCGGCACAGACGCCGATGAAACCGCGGCCATCATTGCCCAGGTTTACACCGGCAAAACCGAAATCATTGCCCTGCGCCACGGCTACAGCGGCAAATCACAAATGGCCATGACCCTCACCGGGCAGGCGGCGTGGCGAATGGGGCCGGTGCATATTGGCTACGTGCGCCACGCCATGAACCCCTACTGCTATCGCTGCCCGCTCAAAATGACCTACCCGGAATGCGGCGTGGCCTGCGTGGAGGATATTCGGGACGTGATTCAAACAATGACCTCCGGCCGGATTGCGGCCTTCATTGCCGAACCCATTCAGGGCGTGGGCGGATTTGTGCCGCTGCCGCCGGACTGGCTGCAAGCGGCGGTTGAAATTGTGCATGAAAATGGCGGGCTGGTGATTATTGACGAAGTGCAGACCGGCTTTGGCCGCACCGGCGACCACTGGTGGGGACACCAGCATAGCGGCATCACCCCCGATATTATGACCATGGCCAAAGGCATTGCCAACGGCATGCCCCTCTCGGCGGTAGCCACCACCACCGAAATTGCCGAAAGCACCGTGGGCGCGGGGCTGACCATCAGCACCTTTGGCGGCAACCCGGTTTCGTGTGCGGCGGCCATCGGTACATTGGAGGAGATGAAAGACAAATGGGGGCCGGCGCGCACGGCAGATGTTGGCGCGCATTTTGCAGATGGCCTGCACAATTTGCAGGACAAATATCCGCTCATTGGTGATGTACGAGGCCGCGGCCTGATGCAGGGCGTGGAATTGGTGCTGGACCGCCAAACCAAAGAACCTGCCCCCAAGCAAGCCAACGCCTTGCTTGAAACATCGCGTAAAATGGGCCTGCTCATTGGCAAAGGCGGGTTGTACGGCAACACCATGCGGATTGCGCCGCCGCTGATTGCTACCAAAGACGATGTGGATGAGGCGCTTGAGAAACTGGACCACGCCATGGCCCAGGTGCAAGAGATGTCGCTTTAAAGTGAGAAAAAATCACAGAAATTGACCGTTTAACGTAAATATTAACGAGAGGTTTTAAAATGAGCGCAGACAAATTACTCAATTATATTGATGGGGCATGGGTGCAATCCTCTGCCCAAAGTTATCTGAACGTGGTCAACCCCGCCACGGCCGAAGTGTTGGGACAGGTGCCGCTATCGCCGGGCGCCGAAGTAGACCGGGCCGCGCAGGCCGCCGCCGCTGCCCAAAAAGAGTGGGTCAATGTGCCGGTTGAGGACCGAATTCAGTATCTGTTCAAACTCAAGGTGCTGCTGGAAGAGAATTTTGAGGACCTGGCCCGTACCATCACCATGGAAGCCGGCAAAACGCTGGCCGAATCTCGGGGTGAAATGCGACGGGCCATTGAAAACGTTGAGGTGGCCTGCGGCACACCTATGCTGATGCAGGGCCAGATAATGGAAGACATTGCCCGCGGCATTGACGAGATGATGATTCGGCAGCCGGTGGGCGTGTGTGCCATGATTGTGCCGTTCAACTTCCCCGGAATGATTTCGTTCTGGTTTTTCCCGTACGCCATTGCCACGGGCAACACCTGCATTGTCAAACCATCAGAAAAAGTGCCGCTGACCACCACCAAAATTTTCAAACTCATCGAGCAAACCGGTCTGCCCAAAGGGGTGATGAATATGGTCAACGGCGCCAAAGAAACCGTAGACGCCATTTTGGACCATCCCACCATCCGGGCTATCAGCTTTGTGGGGTCTACCCCGGTGGCGCGTTACATTTACAGCCGGGGCGCGGCCAACGGCAAGCGGGTGCAGGCGCAGGGCGGGGCCAAAAACCCCATCATCATTTTGCCGGACGCCGACGTGGAAATGAGCACCAGAATTGCTGCCGATTCCTTCTTTGGCTGCGCCGGACAACGCTGTCTGGCCGCCTCGGTGGCGGTAACGGTGGGTGAAGCCCGCGACATTTTCACCGAAACCCTGGCCGAAGCCGCCGCCACCCGCGTTACGGGCAACGGTCTGGATGAATCGGTGCAGATGGGGCCGGTAATTACCCCGCAAAGCCGGGAACGGATTGAAGGATTGATTCAAAAAGGCGTGGATGGCGGTGCGTCGTTGCTTGTAGACGGGCGCAACCCCTCCATCCCCGGCGGCGAATCCGGCAACTTTGTGCGGCCCACCGTGCTGAACAACGTAGACCCCAACAGCGAAATTGCCCGCACCGAGATTTTTGGGCCGGTGGTTTCAATGATTCATCTGAATACCATTGACCAGGCCATTGAATTTGTTAACAGCAACAAATACGGCAACATGGCCTGCCTGTTCACCTCAAGCGGGGCGGCGGCCCGCAAATTCCGCAACCAGGCCCAGGCCGGAAACATTGGCATCAACATTGGCGTTGCCGCACCGATGGCCTTTTTCCCGTTTAGCGGCTGGAAAGACAGCTTTTTTGGCACCCTGCACGCCCAGGGCCGCCACTCGATTGAATTTTTTACCCAGACCAAAGTAGTGGTCGAACGCTGGCCGCAGGAATGGTCGCGGGTCTTTTAGGTGAGCAACCCGTGTTACGTGCTGCGCAAAATCATTCGGTTTGACCGCAGCACGTAACACAATGTCTGTTTGCTACTTGCAGCGCTATTTTTGCCAACTTGCACAATCAACAAAAATGGCGTAAATTATGTTTAGCATTATCAACTCAATTTATTAAAGTTGATAAGTGGCAATTATGCCATAATTGCCAGGATTGACCTTCTTTTGTCCAGTTTGAAGCGCGAAGCCTGTGGCTTCAAATAACAAAGACACTCCCCCGGGGCCGCAATGCCCGTTGTCACAAGCCAGACATGTTTGCCCACCGACCAACTCTGAAGCAATTTAAGAAGCAGAAATCGGTGGTGATTTGATTGATTCTGATTGGCTTTGAATGTTTGGTGTTCTGTCTGATGAACGGATGAACACTCATTCTTTTCCGTAAATAGTTCCGTAACCATGCCCTGTTCCGGGTGTAATGCGCAATTCCGTTTTTTCAACTCCGTTACCCGTTCAACTATGGTGAGTACCTGATATGTCCCGCACAAAAAAGTTATTCAACGGATTCAAACCGGCGCTTTATTTTTTTATTATTGTGGTGCTGCTGGTGTTGGTCTGGGAAGGTTACAAACTGTTGGCCGCCCCGGGCGGCAAATATCTGCGCGGGACAGCACCGGTAAAAGTTGGCGATGAACGCGTGCCCGGCCCGCTGTGCCAAAGTCTGGGCTTGTGTGAGATTGAACTTCCGGTCCGCGCCGATGACCGCGCCATGCCGCCATCCAAAGAAATTGTACTGACCATTTTTGAACCGCCCCGGCGCGGCAGCGAGGATATTCTGCTGACCATTCTTTTCAGGGCCTCGCTGTTTACATTGCAGGAAGCGCTGGCCGGGTTTGTTATTGGCGGAGTGTTGGGCTTTGCGTTGGGCGTTTTGTTTGCCCACTCCGGCCTGCTTGAGCGAGGTTTGCTGCCCTACGTGGTGGCTTCGCAAACGGTGCCGCTGCTGGCCATTGCCCCCATGGTGGTAATCTGGCTGGGCGGCAACTGGTTTTCTGTGGCCGTGATTGCGGCCTATCTCACCTTTTTTCCGGTTACCATCAACACGTTGCGCGGGTTGCGTTCTCCGGAACCCACGGCCGTCGAGTTGATGCACTCCTACGCTGCCTCTACCTGGGATATTTTGTGGAAACTACGCGTTCCGGCTGCCCTGCCGTTTATTTTTGTGGCGCTCAAAATTTCGGCCACAGCCAGCGTGGTGGGGGCCATTATCGGCGAGCTGCCATCTGGCATTGCCGACGGTTTGGGGCGAATCATCCTGAATTTTAATCAATATTATGCCACCGGCCCGGAAAAATTGTGGGCCAGCATTCTCTTTGCCGCCTTAACGGGCATGACGTTCTTTTTGCTGATTGCTATTCTGGAAAAAATATTCATCCGGCAGCAGCCAACCGAATTGCTGTAGCAGCGCAAATCTGTCCA
>RFJF01000441.1 GCA_003695455.1 Chloroflexota bacterium | reverse complement strand
TCGTTTGACGCGGGAATGATGAAATTCATCTCGCGAGATACGGCGCTGGCCCCCGGCCGGGAAGCCGCCGCTGCGCTGGCCGAACAGCCCGGGCCGTTCCGGGTTTACTCGCCCAGCTACAGCCTGCCCATGCAGACCGCCGCCGCCTTCAACCTGCATCTGGCCGACGGCGTGGAGCCGGTGCATCTGGCGGTGGTGGATCAATTTATGGCCCGCGCCGGCGGCTACGGCGATCCCGGCTTCAGCGTGACTATTCCCCATTTTGACGGCCCGCCGGAAAGCGCCTTGCGGGATGTGCAGCCCAGCCTGAAATTGCTGGGCCTGCTGAACGTCAAATATCTGGCGGCAGAGTTCCCCATGGCGTGGGAGGGGCTGGCCGCAGAAGCGCAGATTGGGCGCACCTTTATCTACCGCAACCGGCTGGCGCTGCCCCGGGCCTGGGTAGCCTACCAAACCCAGCCCGTGCAAAGTGACTGGCTGGGCCAACTGGAATCGCTGCCGGATGTGCAGGCCGTGGTACTGACAGAAGGCGATGCTCCCACCCTCAACACCCCCCGGCCCGCGTCGGCGGCAGAGGTGACGCATTTTGCCCCGGACCGGATTCGGCTGGCCGCCGCCACCGATGGACCGGGCTGGCTGGTGCTCAGTGAAATCTGGTACCCCGGCTGGACGGCCGTGGTTGACGGTGCGCCTGTGCCGGTGGCGCGGGTGGATGGCCTGCTGCGCGGGGTGTACCTGCCCAACGCCGGGGCGCACAACATCTCGCTGGAGTACCGGCCGGCCAGCGTCATTTGGGGCGGGCGGCTGGCCTGGGCAACGCTGCTGGCAATTGTTGCCGCAGCCGGAATCTGGGCGGCGCGGGCCACATTTCGACCAAAAAACCCGTAAAACTTTGTAACCACACACAGGATGTTCGGGTAGAACGCTTGAAGCAATCCTCCGCTGTAAATAAGTGATTCAGCGATTCAGCGATTCTGCGATTCAGCGAATGGCGATTCAGCGAATGGCAAATGAATTCCGGTTTCATTCTCGTTGCCGTCCCCCCAGAGACTGTCCGACTCTTTAAAAATCTGCGCGCATCTGTTTTATCCGTGTCATCCGCGTTCCGATTTTTGCTCTGCTGTGCAATCACAAAACTTTTGGCATTTGCTATTTTGTGCTAAAATTTCATCGCTTGTTGAGCGCTCACGTTGGGGTGGCTGCCCGCAGATTTGCAGCCCCCCAAATTTTTTATACAAGGGGAGAGAGAATGTTCCGCACACACACCTGCAACCAACTTCGGCCCGAACAGGAAGGTCAGGAGGCCACGCTGTCTGGCTGGGTTCATCGCCGCCGGGACCACGGCGGCCTGATTTTTATTGATTTGCGCGACCGCTGGGGACTGACCCAGATTGTGTTTGACCCCAACATTAACCACCAGATGCACGAACTGGCCCAAACCCTGCGCAACGAGTACGTCATTCAGGTGTCGGGGCGGGTGCGCCTGCGGCCGGCCGGACAGGAAAACCCCCGGCTGGATACCGGCGCCATCGAGCTGGAAGGGCACAGCCTGAAAATTCTGAACGCGGCCAAAACGCCACCGTTTGACATCAACAAAGAAACGCCCGTGGATGAAGCCATCCGTCTGCGCTACCGCTACCTGGATTTGCGCCGCGAACGGATGCAGCGCAACATTATTTTGCGCCACGAGGCGGTGCGGTACATCCGCAATTTTTTGGCCGGTGAAGGGTTTGTAGAAATTGAAACCCCCATTCTGTTCAAAACCACCCCCGAAGGCGCGCGCGATTATCTGGTGCCCAGCCGCGTACACCCCGGCCAGTTTTACGCCCTGCCGCAAAGCCCGCAGCAGCTCAAACAACTGCTGATGATTGCCGGCTACGACCGCTACTTTCAAATTGCGCGCTGCTTCCGAGACGAGGACCAGCGCGGCGACCGCCAGCCGGAATTCACCCAGCTTGATATGGAAATGAGCTTTGTGGAACGCGATGATGTGATGAACCTGATTGAACGGCTCATGACCGGGCTGGTAGAAAACGTGGCCAACAAACCTCTGTTGCACAAACCGTTCCCCCGGCTCAGTTACCACGAAGCAATGGCCCGCTTTGGCCGCGACAACCCGGACATCCGTTTTGGGCTGGAGTTGCAGGATGTCAGCGACATTGTAGCCAACAGCAGTTTCAAGGTGTTCAGCGGCACGGTAGCTTCCGGCGGCATTGTGAAGGGCATCAACGCCACCGGGCTGGGCAGCTACAGCCGCAAACAAATTGACGATTTGGGCGATTTTATCAAGGATTTTGGGGCCAAGGGGCTGGCCTGGCTAATTGTGGGTGAAAAAAAGGGCCGGCCGACCGTGGAACGCTCCTCGTTTGCCAAGTTTTTGTCAGAGGAAGAAACCGCCGCGCTCATCCAAAAACTTGAGGGTAACGCCGGTGACCTGCTGTTGTTTGTAGCCGATACGTTTGAAATTGCCAACGAATCGCTGGGGCGGCTGCGGCTGGAACTGGGCAGCCGGCTGGGTCTGCGAGACGACAACGTGCTGGCCTTTTGCTGGGTGGTTGATTTTCCGTTTCTGGTGTGGAACGCCGACGAAAACCGGTGGGACCCCAGCCACCACCTGTTCACCTCGCCGATGGTGGAAGATATTCCCCTGCTGGACAGCGACCCCGGCGCGGCGCGCGGCCAGCAGTACGATTTGGTGCTCAACGGCTACGAAGTAGCCGGCGGCAGCATCAGAATTCACCAGCGGGATTTGCAGGAAAAGGTGTTCGAACTGATTGGGCTGGAGATGGAAGAAGCGCGCCACCGATTTGGGCATATGCTGGAAGCGTTTGAGTTTGGCACGCCACCGCACGGCGGCATTGCCCCCGGCATTGACCGGCTGGTAATGCTGCTGGCCGGCGAGCCCAACATTCGCGAAGTGATTGCCTTCCCCAAAAGCCAGTCCGCCAGCGACTTGATGGCCGGTGCGCCCACCGATGTTTCTGAACAGCAGTTAAAAGAACTGCACATTAAATTGCGGTAACTTAAAACGGCGGGGTTGCACCCGCCGTTTTTTATTTCAACCTGTTTCTAATTACTGACCTGCTCAACGGCATCGGCCGGAACCCAGCCCTGAAAATCGTTGCCGGGCAGGGCAATTTGCCGCCAGTTGGGCCGAATATTCACCACCTGCACCTCGGCGCCGGCGTGCAGGTTGAACTCTACCACATACTGCTCAGATGTTCCCGGCCCGCTGGTCACATCTACCTCACGGGCCACCACCACCGCTGCCGGATATGTACTTTCGGTGTAGTAGCGGTTGGCCATTGAAAACAAGCCCGCCACCAAAAAGAAACCGGTAACGGCCGCGCTCCACAGCGCAACCTTGCGGAACCGCCGCGACAGAATGGCTGCCGTGAGCAGCCCGCTGGTTAGCAGCCATAAAAACAGCGCCAGCATTGCCGCCTCGCGCAGGGTGAGCCATTCTTCGGCAACCTGCACCAGGTTGGTCAGGCCGCCGCCGGTATTGTTATCCAGCCGGTCAAGTGTTTGCAAACGGGCAATAGCCAAATTGGCAGTGATGGCGCTGTCTCGTGGGTCCAGCCGGTAGGCCCGGCGATAATTCAGAATTGCGCGACCCAAATCACCCTGTTTAAAGTAGGCATTACCCAAATTGTAATAAATGGCGCTGTCTTCAATTCCGGCATCCAGAATAGTTTGATAAATATCAATGGCTTGCTGATATTCGCCGGCCTCGTAATTTTTGTTGGCCGCTTCCATTGCCTGGGTGGGTGTTACCGGGTTCTGCGCCAGCACCACCGCGGGAACTGCCACCCCGGCAACCAGCCACACCGCCAGCACAGCGGCCCGCAGAATTCGCACATATCTCATCGTGGTTTTCCAAAGGATTTTTCAAGGTCGCCAATCAGCAGCCGGGTTTCAGCAATAATGGCTTGCTGGTCGCCGGCAGAAACGGGCGCAAAACGTCCCACATCAACCCGCTGCAGCACCTGCTGTACCCGCTCAACCAGTTCAGCGGGAACTCCGCGCCGGTTGAGCAGGGCCAGCAGTTCGCCGGTGGTCAACCCCACCGTGGGTGAATCGAGTTTGTCAGACAGATAGCCCAGCAGCGCCCGACCGGCGGCGGCTGCGCCGCCTGCGCCGTTGTGTTGGGCTTCGGCCAGGATTTCCAGCGCTTTCTTTTTGGCAAACAGCGCGCGCGCGTAGGCCGGGTTCTGTTCCAGCCGCACCTGCCGCCGTTTCCACACAAACGCCGCGCCCATCACAAACAGGGGCAGCACCCACAAACTCCAGTAGACTACCTGACCGGCCGCGCTCAGAACCCGTGGCGTGCTGAGTGCAAACGGCACCGGCTTGATGTGCTGAATGTCTGACCCCAGCAATTCAACCGGCTGCCGGCTGCGCGGGTCAACCCCGGAAACCAGCGGCAGCGTCTGTTCAGAATCGTCAGGCAAAACGTTCACCGGAATGGGGTCTGTTTGCGCGGTCTGGTATTCACCGGCCTGGGGGTTGTAAAAGCTGAAGTGGATGGGGGGAATTTGCTGCTCGCCGGCCCGCCCCGGCACAATCAACCGTTCAAACCGGCGCATACCCTGCAAAATCCCCTCACTGGTGTCTACCGAGGTGGTGGACTGGCTTTCAAAAAATCGCCAGTCCGGCATGTCGGGCAGGGGCGGTTCGGTGATGGTTTCAATGTTGCCTACGCCTTCAACTTCCACTACCAGCGTCAACGGTTCATTGACTTTGGTTTTGTCGTCGCTGAGGCTGGCAGAAATTTGAAATTGGCCCACCGCGCCGGAAAAATCGTCGGGCGGGTTTTCCGGCAGAGGTTGCACATTCACTGTAACCGGGTTGGCCTCAAGTTTGACATCGGGGTTAAACAGGCCGCCGGGAATCACCAGCCGGGCCGGCTCAATGGTAATCTGACCAAGATTGGCCGGAAAGATAGCGGTGCGGATTTCGGTAACCAGGTAGTTTTGGCCGTTTATATCGGTGTTGTAATGGGGCTGGTCCAGAATATCGCTGCTCCAGAAATCGGTAAATGACGGCGGACGATAATCGGGCTGACCAAAAAAGTTGATGGCCTGGTACAACCGAAAGGTGTAGATAACCTGCTGCCCCAGGTATGGCATGTCGTTATCCACTTCGGCTTCAACAAAGTAATCCTGGCCGTTTGGTGACTGCGGAGAAGCGCGGTTGGGTTCGGTGGGCGGCGCAACCTGCGCGCCGCCGGGCAGCACTTCAACCTCAATGGGATCAGACTGAAAAATCTGCCCGCCAATGTTCACGCTGACCGGCGGAATCTGCAGTGCGCCTTCGGCCAGCGGCTGCAGCCGGTAAATAAACACCCCCTGCGAGGTCATTTTGCCGTTGACAATGCTGACCTGGGTGGATTTGCTGCTGCCCACCACCACAAATTCCATGTCCGGCAATTCCGGTTGGGGAATGGTCAAAAAATCGCCACTGATGGTTACCGTAAGTACCAGTTGGTCATCGGCGGCAAGGGTGGTGCGGTCAACTTTGGCCGTGATGGGCGATTGCGCCTGGGCCGGTTGCGTTAAAATTGCCGGGCCAACCAATACACTGCCAATCAGCGCCAGCAAAAATATCAATTTGAATTTTAGAGCGAAGCTGGCTTTTTGGAGTAACATTTGCTACCAATCCTCTGCAGGCGGCAGACCGGGGGCAAAAAATCCTTCCTGCAAACGCTCTTGCAGGGTTTGGCTATCCTGCCCCAGCGCGTCAAGTAATTGTTCGGCTTCTTGCTGGGTCAGGCTGCGTCCGCCGTTTGATTGCTGTTCCTGCCGGCCCTGGCTGCCGCTTTGTCCCTGCTCATCCTGTTCAGGCTGGCCGCCCCCCTGTTGCTGTTGCTGGTCGCCCTGACCTTGCTGCGGGTCTTGCTGGCCCTGACCACCGCCGCCCTGCTGTTGTTGGTCCTGGGGTGGAGGCTGGCCGGCGCCGCCCTGTTGTTGTTGCTGTTGCTGCTGTTGTTGTTGCTGCTGTTTGAGCGCCAGTTCTAAATTGTATTTGGCGTCGGCATCGGTGGGGTCAAGCCGCAGCGCCTCTTTGTA
>RFJF01000440.1 GCA_003695455.1 Chloroflexota bacterium | reverse complement strand
GAAACTCATAATTTCGGGGTCGGTGGTTCAAGTCCACCCATCAGCATTATGCCAAATTTCGGTTGTTATTGTAAACCTGCCACACCCCGGTGGGTTTTTTATTTACCTCCCACACAAATTTTACAGCCACCGCAGTTTTCCGCTACCATGTATTCTTTACACACTTCGTGACCCGAACTCTATACCCACATCGTAACCCAAATAACCAATGGTGCTAGTTTGCACTAAACATAAAACTCGCCCAAGCTGCCGGTGACGAAACCACAGTAAAGGAGCGAGTTTTATGAGTACCCTGGATTTTATCACAAAATTGTTTAGTGCCATAGATGATGTCTTGCAAGATGTTCCGAAACATTCACACTTTATTTATGCGCGTATAGAGGCGGTTTCTATTCAAGAAAGGGGGTGAGACGCGCATAAATAAGGTAGGAGGCAATGCGTCAACAAAATATACGCCAGTTGGGTGCAGTGTTTGAATTTGACAACAGCGATTATTTTTCTTACGATATGTAGGTAGAATTACACATCACGCAAAGGACAAGTAATGGCGCAAAACGTACCCGTTCAGGCTTTTAAATTGGGTGAACAGGGCCTCACCCAGATTTTTGGCGAGCTAGAGGCCCGGTTGATGGATGCCGTCTGGACGCTGCAAGAGGCCAGCGTGCAGGAAGTCATTGACCATTTGGGCGGCACACTCAACTACAAAACCACCATGACCGTTCTCAACCGGCTGGTAGGCAAGGGCGTGCTGCAGCGGCGCAAGGTGGGCAAAGCCTTTTTCTACTCCGCCACCGCCAGCCGCGATGAATTGCTGGCCGGTGTGTTTGACCGGATGGTGCGCGGCATGTTCAACGCCGAGTTCCGCCAGATTGCGCTGGCCCAAATGATAGAAACCGCCCAAACTGTTGACCCCCAAATCCTCGATGACCTCAGCCGGTTGATTCAACAGCGAAAAAATGAAAAATAGCGCCGCCGGTCAGCTTCAACTTTATTTCTGGCTGCTGGTGTCTGCCGCTGCCGGCCTGCTTCTGGCCGGATTAACCCTGCCGCTTTACGCCCACCGGCAGTGGCTGCAAACCCTGTGGCACGTTTGCCGGCAGGGATTGCAGGATATCGGCGGCCATTTGCCGGTTACCTGGCAGGCGCTCATTTTGCTGATGGTTGGGTTGGCGCTGGCCCGGACAGCTTGGCACGCCGCCCGGCAAGTGCGGCAAACCCATCGCTTTGCCCACGCCTTTGCCGGGTTGCAGGGTCCCCTGCCCGCCCGGCTGGAAGAACTGGCGGCAGCGCAGGCGCTCACACCGAGCGATGTGATTTATGTGGATGTTTCCACGCCGCACGCCTTCTGCCTGGGTTTTTGGCAGCCGCGCATCTGGCTGTCGGCGGGACTGGTGAGCATGCTGACCGATGAAGAATTGAGCGCGGTACTGGCCCACGAAGCGTGGCACATGCGGTTCCGCGACCCCCTGCGTCTGCTGGTGGCGCGCTCGCTGGCGGCGGGCTTTTTCTTTTTGCCGGTGATGCAAATGCTGGCCCAATCGGTAGACCTTCAGCAGGAAACCGCCGCTGACCGGGCCGCCACCGTGCAGTTGGGCAGCGACCTGCCCCTGCTGTGCGCCCTGCAAAAATTGCTGACCCACCCAAGTACACCCGGAGTGAATCACTTGGTCGCGGCTACCGCCTTTAACGTGACCGAGACCCGGTTGAAACGGCTGATTTATCCCCCGGCCAAAGCGCGGGTGGCGTGGCGGCAACAGCTGGGGGCCATCGGCCTGAATTTGAGTGTGGCGCTGGTGCTGGCCGTAATGGGCTGGCTGGCGCTCCAGCCGGTGATGGAACACCCAACTGTCAACACCTGCACCATCCCGGAAGCCGTTGTCTCGGTGCCGCAAAGCCAGATTGTGCCGTTCCAATAAAATTTACCTGCACGCGTATCTATTCAGCAGATGTCATTCTCTGAGTGAGGAACGGAGCGAAGAAACTCCATAAAACGCCTCAAAAGCAAAGCAAGGTTATACCACACTGAGATTCTTCGGCCTACGGCCTCAGAATGATACACCTGCTGAGTAATTACTAACACGTAAAAAAAGCCTTGCCGGAAATCGGCAAGGCTTTTTGTTTTTCAACCGCAGGGTTTATTCACTCAGGGTGCGCAGGTAGGTGATGACCTCCCAAATTTGCTGGTCAGACAATCCATCAGCCCAGGCCGGCATGGCGGAGTTGAACGGCTCCATCTGCCCGCCCTCGCTGATGCGCCAGTACAGGTAACCGTCGTCCACGCTGCCCATCATGGCCGGGCCCGCCAGATTGACCGGCGCCGGGTCCAATGTTTTGGCCGCCGGGCCGTCGCCCTGGCCGCTTTCGCCGTGGCAAACCGCGCAACTTTGTTCAAAAGTGGCCTGTCCGGCTGCTGCGGCATCGGAATTTCCGGCCAGCGGATTGGTCAACCCTTCAAACTCTGCGGGCGTTTCGGCGTGTTCGTGGTCGCCCTCGTGGTGTTCCTCATCGGCAGCGTGTTCGTCGCCGTCATCCGCGTGTTCTTCGTCGGCAGCGTGTTCCTCATCGGCGGCATGTTCGTCGCCGTCATCCGCGTGTTCTTCGTCGGCGGCGTGTTCGTCGCCGTCATCCGCGTGTTCTTCGTCGGCGGCGTGTT
>RFJF01000439.1 GCA_003695455.1 Chloroflexota bacterium | reverse complement strand
GTTCGTTCCACAGCCTGTCAAGCGCCAGCGGCACCAGAAACAACATAAACTGGCCGTATCCGTTTGGGCCCAGCCCCGGCCCGCCAATTCTAAAATCATCAATGTGGCCCACAATGTGGGCATATGTGGCCTGGGCAAATCCCCAGTACTCATTTTCAAAGGTGCCGGTCAACTGCTGGTACGTGGTAATGGTTCCCAGAAAAATTCCGGCAGCCAACAGCGCCCAGATGACCCGCCGCAACGATTCTGCATTTTTGAGCAGGCCAACCACAATCAACATAATTACGGCGTCTTTTGCAAAATCAGCGGTGGCCGAAATGACCGCGCCGTCATCGGCAGCGTAGAGCAGGGCCATCAGGCCCATCACCGCGTACGACCCCAAAAAGATGAGCGGGTATTTGAAACTGGCCAGCACCTCACGAAAGACAAGCCAACGGGCCACCACCACCAGCAGCAAAAAAACAATGAACGGCTTGGCAATGGATGGCGCGCCCATCGAATCGATGAGGGCATCTGAGAAACGGGTGTACACCATAAACACCAGCAGCAGCAACCCCCACTCCGGGTTAAACAGAATTGCCAGGGCAATGATGGGGCCAAGCACGGCGGCCAGCGCCAGCACCGGGTGGGCAGCCCCGGTAGTGACCAGCGCCACCAGCACGCCTCCAAAAAGAACCAGCAACAGGCTGATAATCCACGACGGTATTTGCGTACGTGATGCGGTAAATTTAGCTAACATTCACAAACCTGACTCGGATAATCCGAATTAAAATTTAGAATTGGCAACTCAAGCATGGCTGCTGGGCAGTGGGGTATCGTGCTTGATGGCGGCTTGCTGCGGCGCCAGGTCGAAGGCGGGTTCAGGGCGCGGCGTGCGAGACGGTTCGACCTCGGCCGGCTCGCTGCCAAAAGGCAGGTTGCTGCCCAACATTTCGCTGCCAATTGCCAGCAGAATGCCCACAATCAACCCCAAAAACAGGGCAACTGCGGCATCGCGAGCCGGGGTTGGGCTAAACGGCAACGCCGGTGCGGTGGCCGAGTTGAGGACGTTGATGTTGTACGCCTGGTACAAATCCTGAATATAGATAATGGCTTGCTCGCCCACGGCATTGGCCAGTTGCGCCGCCACCACAGGGTTTGGCCCCGTTACTGTCAAATCAATCACACTGGAATCAGGAACAACTACCGCCTGCACGTTATAGCCGGCCTGCCCATCCAGATTCAGCGATACTTCCGCGGCCCGGTTGATGCTGTTACTATTCATAATTTCAGCGTAGGTTGCCACAATCGAACGGCGGTCCAGCGCGGATATACTGTTGACCAGGTCGCGGTCATTGCCGCTCAACAGCGACGCGCCCGGGCTGACCACAAATTGGGCGTGAGCGCGGAACCGGGGGGTATCGAACCAGGAAACCAGCAGAGTCAGCGACAAGGCAAACAAAGCCGTCAGCGCTACCAGCCACCATTTTCTTTTCAGAATTTCAAGATATGGTTTTAATTGGGTCATTATTTACTACTCCTTCAAAAAATAGGGAACAATTTGGAATCAGAAACCACGGCAAACCGTGTCTGATCCGATGAACAGAGTTTCAATCTAAAACAAAACTACGTAACCGGAGCCATCCGGTTGGTCAACTCCGCCGGACGCGCCTGTCTGAAGTGGGCCAGTTGTCGGGCCAGCGCATCGGGGTGCGTTTGGCCCCGGCGCTGCAACCGCCATTTTGAAATCTGCAACGGCAACGAAGCCGGCGGCTGGCGGTGGCGGTACAGGTCGGTGCGCCGCATATCGGTCAACGGGCGGCCCACAAAATTTTGCAGGCGGTCAAATTCGGCCTGGGTTGACATCAGGCGCTGGTATTCCAGCACCACAAATTCCATTGAGGTTTGCTCAAGCGTGGCAATAATATTGGCTGTGTATTCATGCCAGCGCTGCACCAGTTTCCAGGCCACGCTCAAATCCCGGTACCGGGCGCGGGGGTTTTCAATATAGCGGTAACGCTGCCACAGTTCATCCAGCGAACGATAAACCACAATCAGCCGGTGCTCCGGCAATTCCGACGCCCACAGCGGGTAGGTCAGGCAGGTTCGCGGGTCTTTAAATCCCCAATCAGAATATTTTTTGTCCAACTGCCCAATGATGGTCATCATCTGGCGGCGCTGATTGTTAGAAAGCTGCAACCCGGTTGGCGCAGTCAGATCGATACTGTTAACGCCCGTGCCACTCAGAATTTCCTGGTTGAGTTGCAACGTCGCCTGGCGTTCGTACTTGTTACCCTGGTCGTAATTCACATCGGCGCTAATTGACTCACCCATGTTGATGCCGGAGTGGTGTAAAATTTGTGACACCAGCGTGGTGCCGGATTTGTGCATTCCCAGAACTACGTAAATCATTTTTTCAGCTTCCAATTGTCAGATTAAAATTCACAGAATTCAGCGCGCGCCGCTAAACGCCGGTTAGCGCCACGTTTCCAAATACCTGCCGCGACGGCGGCGGTATTTTGGCAAGCGCCGGCACAATCACTCGCCGCATCCGCTGCCCTACCCGTTGCCAGTTGTAACGGGCGGCGGTCAGTTGCGCCCCGGCCCGGCCAAAGGCCCGGCACAGCGTCGGGTCATTCAGCAAGTCAATCAGCCGTTCTGCCAGCGCTTCGGCATCACCCGGGGCGACCGTGTAACCGGTCTCGCCATCAATGACCATATCCGGCACAGCACCCACGCGGGCAGCCACCACCGGCAGACCGTAGTTCTGCGCCTCAACAAACACAATGCCAAACGGCTCAACTTTGGTGGGCAGACAAAACACCGATGCCCGGCGATAGTAGTGTTCCACAGTTTCCAGCGGTACCGGCCCCACCACGTGGCAATTGGGCACATTCACCGCCGGCGAGCAGCCCACAATGGTCAGGTGGGCATCGGCGTGTATGCGCCGCACACGTTCAAATGCCTGCACCAACACCGGCCCGCCCTTTCTTTGCCAATCTATGCCCACAAACAAAATATTCTTGTTACGGTAACCGTTGTTGTCCAGCGCGGCATTTTTGATTTGGACATTGCTGCCGGCATACACAAGCCGCACCCGGTCAGCCGGGCAGGCATACTGCTCAATGACAGAGCGCGATATATTTGAACTGCGGGTAAAGTTGGCTGTGGCGTTGTGGTAAATGGTTTTCTCCAGTTTAATCCACGCCCCGGCAAACATTTCGCGCCGGTCAAAATGCGGGTAGTCCAGATTAGCCAGGTGGGTGTGGTCGGTGTAGACAAAATGGGGCAAACCCGGCGTGCTGGCATCAAAAATGGATTGCATTTGAAATGAAAAGGCGTAATTTCCATGTTTGACGTAATCCGCCGCCAGTAATTTGATAGCGCGAAAAATAAACGGCGTGCGGAAAAAATAGCGCCTCAGTTGTGATTTTTTCAGGAACGCGCGCGGGCCGTACGTTTTAAGTACCGCCAGCAAACCGAGCGCCACCAGCGGGCGGTTCTGTTTAATCCGCCGCGCCACGTCAATCACCTCCACCTTATATTCAGGGAAGGTTTGTTGTAGCTGCCGGGCCATACTTTGGTTGGCGGGCGGCTCCGGGCGCAGTCTGAAAAATGCAATCGCGAGCGACATCTGAATTATCCTTTGGCCGCGACCAGCTTTTTACGGCCGGCTGCCGGCAACTTTGCCGCCTGCACAGCTTCATCAATCACGCTTAACAGGCAGGCCACGTGATTTTGACGCGTAAAATTGGTTTGCACATCTTTTTTTGCAGCCGCACCCATCTGAGCTACCTTGACCGCGTTGGCCGGGTCCAGCGCCCACGCCAGCGCCTGGGCGTAACTTTCTGCCGAACCGTTGACCACCCAGCCGGTTTGGCCGTGGCGAATGTGGTCGTGCACGCCGGGGGTGTTGGTTACAACGGTAGGGCGGCCAAAAAACATGCTGGTCAGGTAAGTTTGCTGGCCTACGGCCCGGTGCAGCCCCTGCCTGATTGGGATCACATTGGCCCGCGCGCCGCGCAGCAGCGCGATAAATTCTGGGTGAGACACCGGCCCGGCAGTCACGTTGGGCGGCAGGTCAGTTCGATCATTGAGCAGACGGGTGGCTACAATAAATTTATGCTGCGGCAG
>RFJF01000438.1 GCA_003695455.1 Chloroflexota bacterium | reverse complement strand
GTCAATAAATATATTGATGCCGCGCGCGAGTTGCTGCCCCGGGACCCCGGTGTTCAAAGCGCCATAGAAGCCGCCAATACCGGGCAGGCCATTGACCCCAACTGGATTAGCGATACCCCCCCAGAAACCGAACCTGTCATTGCCGTAGGTGACTTTTCTGATGAGGAGCTTGATGATTTGGATGAACTTTTCAACCTGGGCGAAGATGACTCGCAGCAACCCGTTGGCGGGTTGCTTAAATCGGCCCGGCAGGAAGCGCTCGCAAAGTTAGCCAACCTGATTTTTGAGGATGATGACAACCCCAACACAATGCTGATTATGCAGGCCGTTGATTTGCAGAGCCGGGGTGAATTGCAGGAAGCCGCCAATCTTTACCATCAGGTCATTGACCAGGGAGGAGATTACCCCGCCCTGTTTTTTAACCTGGGGTTGTTGTACAGAGAGCAGGGGCAGTTGAGCGAAGCCGCGGCCAACCTGAAAATCGCGGCGGCTGACCAGCGCTACACCGCCAGCGCAAACTTTGCCCTGGGCGATACCTACGCTGCCACCAACAACCTTCAGGAAGCTGTACATTATTTTGTAGAAGCACTGGCAGCCATTGATTTGCAAACCGTGAGCGGGCATCGCTCTTATGATTTGGCCCAAACTTACGAAAATTACGCCGATGTGTTTTTGGCCCACAATGACGCCGAAAAAATCCGGCTGTTCATTGCCTCGGTGCAAAACTTTTTTGCCGCGCCCGATTGGGAAAAGAAGGTTTATGAAGCTCGAATACGCATGAACAGCCTGGCCGATGAAGACAGCACCATGAGCCTGGCCGAATTTCTGGAAACCCCGGAAACCGAAGTGATGGTAACCACTCTGGCCGTAACCAGCGAATATCTGCGGCAAAATTTTATTATGACCGCATCAGAAGAGTGCCTGCGGGCCATTCAAAAAGTACCCAGCTTTTTGCCGCTCCACGCCCGCATGGCAGACATTTTGCTCAAGCAAGACCGCACCGACGACGCAATTACCAAATATTTGTATATTGCCAAAGTTTACCAAATGCGCAAACAGCCGGACCAGGCCATTAATACCTACCTGAAAATATTAAAACTGGCGCCAATGGATGTGACGGTCCGCTTAAAACTCATTGATTTGTACACCACCCTGGGTGACATTCAAGAGGCACTTAATCAGTATTTGGTACTGGCAAACTCTTACTATCAACTGGCGCGGGTAGACCGGGCTATTGAAACATACAACGAAACCATTCAACTGGCCGAATCTTTGGGTGACCCGGAAGGCCGCCGCTGGAAGGTTGAAGCGCTGCAGCGGATTGCAGACATTTACAACCAACGCTTTGATTGGTCCAGAGCCACGGCCGCGCTGGAACAGTTGCAACAAATCGAACCCGGCGATGAAGCGATGAAACGCCAACTGGTTGAACTCTACTACAAACAAAACCGCACCGCCGAAGCCGCCAGGGCCCTCGATGAACTGCTGGCTATGTACCAGCGCCAAAAACCCGTTGCCGCGCTGGAATTGCTTCAGGATTTGGTGAGCTTTTACCCCGATGACATGGAGTTGCGCCAGCGGTTGGCCGTGGCGTATGTTCAAAACAATATGATTAACGAGGCCGTGGCCGAATATGATTCACTGGGCGAAAAGCAACTGGAAATGGGGTTGCGGGATCAGGCCATTCAAACAATTCAGGCCATCATCAATTTGCAGCCGCAAGGCGTTGAAGGCTACCGCCGTCTGCTGGGGCAAATTGGCGGTGACTTGATGTGATGGGCGCGTTTCTGATATTGCGGAACACCGGAAAAGCACGGGGCAATTTTGTTATCTGATCTGAACGTCATTCTGGCCAGCCTCAATTTCATCAGCATCATTGATATCTTTTTGGTGGCGCTGGTGATTTTTTGGATACTGACCCTGTTGCAGGGTACGCGCGCGGTCCAGTTGCTGCGCGGAATCCTCATTTTATCAATTTTGGCAATTATTTCTGCCAGCGTCCTCAACAACCTGACCGCTTTTAGCTGGCTGGTTAACAAAGCGTTACCCGCACTGCTGGTAGCCATCCCCGTTATTTTTCAACCCGAACTCCGACGCGCGCTGGAACGTGTTGGCCGTACCGGCAAAGTGCTGGCTGGCGGCCGGCCCCAGGCACAAATTGAAGAGGCAATCTCGGCCGTTTCTGCGGCAGCCGTGGCGTTATCGGGTTTGCAGCACGGCGGATTGATTGTGTTTGAGCGGGAAACCGGCCTGGAAGATTACATTGAATCCGGTGAACGGCTGGATGCCAGAGTCAGCCCCCTGTTGTTGACCACTATTTTTTATCCCGGCACCGCCCTGCACGATGGCGCCGTCATTATCCGTGGAGAAAAAGTAGTGGCTGCGGCCGTGGTTCTGCCGCTGGGGGGCAACATTGCCACCGATATGCGTCTGCTGGGTACCCGGCATCGCGCAGCGCTGGGCATCACCGAATCTACGGACGCCATTGCGGTAGTGGTGTCAGAGGAAACCGGGTTAATTTCTGTGGCGCACAACGGCAAACTCATTAAAGGCGTTGACCAGCGCCGGCTGGAACAACTACTTCGGGCTTTTTTCAGAAACCAACTGCTTGACGATACGCTTGCCGGCGGCAAAAACAACGGCCGGCGTATTTTAAAACGGCTGGGGTTTGGCCAGCCTGATGCCGACGAACGGGAATCACGGAGCAGCGTCCGTCATTGATCGCGCCGCACCAAATCCTTAAACGTCTCCCGCCGAATGACCAACGATGCGCTGTCTTGCTCTAAAAAAACAACGGCCGGCCTGAGCGCCGCGTTGTAATTACTGCTCATAGAAAGCTGGTACGCTCCGGCTACCGGCACAGCCAAAATATCACCGGGCTGTGCGCGGGGCAACGCCACCTCCTGAATCAAAATATCTCCGGATTCACAAAACGGGCCGGCCACCGCCACCGTCTCAACCGCCGCTTCTGCCGCCCTGTTTGCCAGCAGGGCGCTGTATTTTGCGCCGTACAGCGCCGGGCGGGGATTATCGGCCAGGCCGCCGTCAACGGCCACGTAGGTACGTACACCGGCAATTTCTTTGCGCGCCCCCACCGTGTACAGGGCCACCCCCGCCTGTGCCACCACCGAGCGCCCTGGCTCCAAAATCAGGCGGGGTAGCGGCAGGTTACGCCGCCGGCAGCCGTTCTCTACCGCCTGCACCAAACCGGCTACAAACGGCTCAGCCGGCATGGGCGGGTCTGCGGGGTGGTAGGGTACGCCCCAGCCGCCGCCGGGGCACAAATCCTGCATGGCCCAGCCGTACTCTTCGCGTAGCGATTGGGCGACATCCAGTAATTTTTCAATCGCCGCGGCCACGGGCCGGGCATCGTGAAAATGAGACCCCAGGTGAATGTGCAACCCGGTCAACCTCAACCGTAATGTTTGGGCGCGGGCCAGCAGCTTGCCGGCCACGTCTGCCGCCGTATCCAGCGGAAACCCAAACTTGCTGTCGGCCGTGCCGGTTACAGTGAATTGGTGATGGGTTTGCACAGCTACCCCCGGCGTTACCCGCAGCCAGATGTTGACGGTTTGGTCAAACGTTTCCGCCAGCGCCGCCAGCCTGTCCAACTCTGCGGTGTTGTCTACCACAATCTGCCCCACTCCGGATTGCAGCGCCGTGGTCAGATCGAGCGTGGTTTTGTTGTTGCCGTGCAAATGCATGTGCGCCGGATTGGCGCCGCCCTGCCGGGCCACAAAAATCTCGCCCGCCGAGGCCACATCAAATCCCACCTTTTCCCGGCTCAGCAGCCGGGCCAGTGCCGTACACAGAAACGCCTTGCTGGCATACGTGAGTTGCGCGGCCCCGCTGTACCTTTCCAGACCGCGCCGGTAAGCGTTAATGTTATCCCGGATTGTGCCGACATCATAAACATACAGCGGTGTGCCAAACTGTTCCGCCAGCGCGCCGGCGCGTTGGCCGCGCAACGTGAGGTGTCCGTGGGCGTCAACGGCGGTTCCGTTGGGAAAAAGAGACAGGATTGTGTTCATTGTTGTGTTACCTTACAGGATTTGTGTTATCCGCAAAAATCTTTTGGTGATTGGTCGTTCGCAATTCGCAGTTCGCAATTCGTAATTGTATACCGGTTGCGGCCAATCAAAAATTGGACTCATTGATAATACCAAAATTGGCTCTTGCCAAACCTGACAGTCTACCGTAATATTTTCTGTATACTTGTAATTTACCCGGATATTATTCGGTGAAAAAAGGAAATATACGGATGATTGACGAGATTGACCGTCAGATTTTGATTTTGTTGCAGCAAGATGCCCGCCTGTCAAATGCGGCCATTGCCGAGCAGGTTGGGTTGACTACCTCAACCGTTCATGACCGGGTGAAGAAAATGGAACGAAAGGGCATCATTCGGGGGTACGTAGCCGTGGTTGACCCGGAACTACTCAATAAACCCATCACCGCCTTCATCCGGCTGAGTGTGGGGGCTACGTCAGAAAGTTACCTTGAATCAAAGAAAAGTGTTGACCAGGTGTGCCAGGTTGAGCCGGATATTCTTGAGTGCCACGGTGTGGCCGGAGAAGATTGTTACATGCTCAAGGTTCGGGTTGCCAACCCCGGCGCGCTTGAAAATTTGATCGAACGTATCCGGTGCAGCGCCCAGGTTTCGCGCTCTACCACAAGTATTGTGCTTTCAACCTTAAAAGAAACATCGGTGATTGTACCGCAGAGTTAACATTTGTTGAGCTTTTGCTGGAGCGCTGCCTCCCGGCAATGCTCCAACAGGAGGGTTTCAGTGGATGTAAACATGCTCACCTATATTCAAAGCGAAAACGAATTCAGCAAAGCCAGCCACCGTGGGTTTTGGGAACTTGTTCGCAGTCTGTTTACCCGGCGCAATGCATACCTGTTGTCATTTAATGAACTGGTAAAAAAGTTGGGGCCGCGGCAAACTCACAATCTCGGAATTCTGGACATCCCCGTAAAATCCATTGTGGGCAGCGCCGGCGGAAACCAGCATTTTACCCGCCATTTTTTACCTCGCATGACAGATGGCCGCAGCAAAGAGCGCTGGCGCAATATTTACACGCTGGCCATCACCGGCCGCGGCTTTCCACCCATCGAGGTGTATAAAGTGGGTGATGTATATTTTGTAGAAGACGGGCATCATCGTGTGTCTGTAGCCAGTTATTTGGGTTGGCAAACACTTCAGGCCCACGTAACAGAAATTCCGTTGGGCGGCGCCGCGGAGGCCGAATTTTACCGCCGGTTGGGTTGGCGCACCGGCAACGTCAGCCTGCAAAACTAATTTCACACGCCAAAAAATATCAGGGGAAAAGTATGGGGCTGCGCAATTTTTTGTGGCTGTTGCTTTTGGCTGCGCTTTGGGGGCCATCGTTCATATTTATCAAGCTGGCGGTTGAAGATATTCCACCCATTACCATGGCGGCGGGCCGGGTTGGGTTCGGCCGCCTCTTCTTGGCGATCCCTTGCACCCCTCCAACAAACGCGTCCCTTCAACAAACGCGGCGCTTGACAATCGTT
>RFJF01000437.1 GCA_003695455.1 Chloroflexota bacterium | reverse complement strand
GCCGCGCCTGATTTTTGTGGCAATCTCACATTTTTGAGCGGCAACAGCCACAACATTTTGCCGGTCTTCCTCGATAACGTCATGCCCCGGCAGAACGGCATTGATAAATTTTCAGTCATGCGCCACGCCGAAAGCCGCCCCCACCTGTTTGACCTGATTACGGTAGACGGCGACCACACCGCGCTGGGTGCGTGGTGGGATTTGCTGGATGTAATGCCTCACGTGGCAATTGGCGGGGCGGTAGTGTTTGATGATTTGCTGGACAAAAGCGATGAAATGTTTGGCGACCAACCCACCTCTTATTTTGCTAACCGCCACCCTCCGCTGACCAACTTCAAACCGTCGCTCAAAGATGTCTGGCTGCGGATGAAACGTATCTTTGGCAACTTTGCCTACATCGAAAATTATGACGGCCAGCCGCCCATCGGGGTGGCCGTTCGTATGAGATAAACGGGTTTCCTGATGATGAAAACAAAATCTCCAATGCACGTGGCTATTTTTGACCAGCTTGTTTCGGCCGGGGGTGTCCGTCGCTTTACGCTGGCTATGCTCCAGAGTTGGCTCAAACTGACCCGGCCGGATGATTATCATTTTACCTTGTTCTGGCCCCAAAGCGATACGGCGGGAATTTCGCTGGATTTTCCGTTTGAGATTGACCCGCGCCATCTCACCGTGTTGCAATTGCCCCAACTGCCGCCCGGCGAAGGCATTGCCTGGTTGGCGCAGCACAGTCACCAGTTTGACCTCATTTATTTTCCCACCACCGTGGGGTTGTTGCGTTCTGACCAGGATTTGAATCTGGACGCGCCTTGTGTGGTCACCCTGCACGATTTGGCCCACGAGCAAACCACCGCCTGGGGCGACAAAACCCCCGATGTTCGCCGCGAAAACCGCCAGTGGGCGCACGCCGCCGACGGTATTATTTTTTCATCCGATTACATCCGCGACGAGTCTTTGCGGCTGTACCGTATGGCCCCGGAAAAATGCCACCGCGTTTACCTGGCCCCGCCGCTGGTCACAGAAAATCCCGCCGGCAACGAGGCGCAGGCCCGCCTGCGCGCAAAATACGCCTTGCCTGACCGGTTTCTGCTTTCGCCCGGCACAGCGATGGTCCACAAAAACCCCAAAGTCATCATCCAGGCGGCGGGCTTGCTCAAACAATCCGGCATCCACCTGCCGCTGGTGTTTATTGGGCCAATGGTCACCAATATGATTCCGGGCGAACAAAACCCCTCCGTGTCCGCGTACCACCTTGAAATGCAGGCGTTGATTAATCAGTTTGACTTGCAGCTCAACCGCGACATTTTTGTTTTGGGGCACGTGCCGGATGACGAACTGCCCGTGCTGTACCACGCCGCCGCTGGAGTCGTCACCGCCTCGTTCAGCGAGGCCGGGTTGAGCGGCCCGGTGCTGGAAGGCATGTGGTACCGCCGCCCGGTCATCTGCTCGGCGCTGCCCCAGTTTGTCGAGCGTCTCGGTGCGGATGATTCGCTGGCGCTGATGTTCAACCCCAACGACCCGCACGATCTGGCCGCCACGCTGGCCCGCTGGCTCAATAATCCCGCGGCCTCGGCCCAACGGGTGGCGCGTGCCGCCGAATTTATCCGCCGCCGTTCCTGGGACGACGCGGCGCAGGATTATCTGTCGGTGTTCAACCGGGTGGCGGCGCAGGCCGCGCCCCCCGCCCGCGCCGAAACGCCGCCGGCCATCACTTGGGGCGAGGCAATTTTTACATTCAGCGGCTACTCGCGGTTGTCCCGCCAAACTCTCACCGCCCTCGACCGTGCCGGCGTGCCGCTGGCGGTGTACCCCTTTGCCCGCCACGAAAAATTTGTAGCCCAGCTTTCAGCGGATGAAATTGATTTTTGGAACCGGGTGTGCAACGCCAAAAACCCGGATGGCGCGCTGGTCGTCTTCCATCCCCCCGTGGCCTGGGACAAATCCGATACGTACGCCTACTACCGCCGCCGCTACGCCCATCTGGACGCGTTTGTGGGCGTGACCATGTTTGAAACCGATCGCCTGCCCCACGGTTGGGCAGAGTCCTGCAATCAAATGGACGAGGTCTGGGTTCCCTCCACCTTCAACCGCGACACGTTTGCCCGCGCCGGGGTGGACCCGGCCAAACTGCACGTCATCCCCTTTGGCTTTGACGCCGCCAATTACAACCCGGACACCGTTCAGCCCCTGCCCATCCCCGGCAAGCGCGGCTTCACCTTCCTGTCCGTGTTTCAGTGGAACAAGCGCAAAGGGTGGGATGTGCTACTGCGGGCCTACCTGCAAGCCTTTTCTGCCGCTGACGATGTGTGTCTGGTCATCCGCGCCTACCCGGACCGCATCAAGGAACCGCCCCTGCAACAGCGAATTGATGACTACGTGCGCCAACTCGGCTACGAACCCGGCCAGATTCCACCCATCATTTTGCTCGATGAATTTGTGCCGGAAAAAGAGATGCCCGCCCTGTACGCCGCCGCCGACACCTTTGTGCTGCCCACCCGCGGCGAAGGCTGGGGCATCCCCTATCTGGAAGCAATGGCCATGGAACGGCCCGCCATTGCCACCCGCTGGAGCGCCCACCTTGATTTTATGAACGACGACAACAGCTATTTGATTGACATCGAAGGGCTGGCCCCGGTGGATGCCGACCAAACGCTCGAAAATCCGTTTTACACCCCGGACCAGCAGTGGGCCGAACCGTCGGTGGCGCACACCGCGCAACTGATGCGCCGCGTCTTTGACAACCCCGCCGAAGCCAAACAAAAGGCCCGCCGCGCCCGCCACTACATTTTGGCAGAGATGAACCCTGCCCGCACCGTCGAATGGATCAACCAGCG